>JBOGRL010000318.1:0-4197 GCA_050749505.1 Nitrososphaerales archaeon | reverse complement strand
ATTATGGCTCACACCGCGCGCGGATTATCGGAGTAGTCGAATGCCTTGGCAAGATGGTTGACAGCGCTCTAAAATATTAGCATGACACGGGGGATCAACAAAAGAAACAATTGCCACGGAAGTGCTGACCCCGATGCTCCGTAATTCGTAGTTCTGCAACTCTTGTAATGAATCAATTGTTTTCATGCAAAAAGTCATTGAAATCAAGAGGAGACCCCCCTAGGGGGAGGGGTGACGGCAGCTATAATGTGTCTCATCTATCTATCTGTCCTGTTAGGGCAGCTAGCCCTTCTTCTCGACGAACGTCGAGTATTCCACAACAACGCTTGCCGCACCTCTCCAAAAGAAGTTCAGTGAAAGAATGCTAACAAATTTCCCACGCCTTCACGCAAACAGCGTTCATCCATATGGGTTCCAGCGGCCCTTCCCATCCACTAGAAGAAAAAAATGGAGCCCGAGCAGAGCGTTAGAGTTCGAGATTTGCAAACAAAGACGCAGTTCACATTCAGAATTGTCAAAAAAAGGCCGACTGATGCGTCCGGCCTCAATCGATTGTTGGTAGTGCAGGAAGCTCAAAAAAATTGTTTGGTCAATTGCGGTTCCAGTTTCAAGAACGCGGGCCGATTCTCTCGCGCAGGAACCAATCGAAAAACAGTTTCAAGCCCTCGTCCACCATCACACGGGGGTTCCACCCCAGAAGCTTTCTTGCCTTTTCGTTGTTTGCCTCGGTGTCGGGAAAATCGCCCCTTGATTTTTCCTGATATACTGCTGGTTTGACTGTTCCTGACGCGCTGCGCATGTAAGTGATGACCTTCTTCACTAGCTCGTTTATCGTGATCCTGGAGCCGTGCCCGACGTTGAACACCTCACCTGTCTTCACTCCACTTTCCATCGCAAGAATCGTTGCGTCAACAACGTCTGAAACAAAAATAAAATCTCTGGTCTGCTCTCCGTCTCCGAAGATGATCGGCGCCTTCCCTTTGGCGATGTTTTCTGCGAACGCATAGATTACCTGGTCAGGCCTGCCCCTTGGACCATAAACAGAAAAATATCTCAAGCACGAGACATTCATCCCGTACACTTTAGCAAACACCCTGCAGTACTGTTCGGCTGCAAGTTTGGAGACCCCGTAGGGAGAGTTCGGGTTCGTCTGGTGTTTCTCATCTATCGGCAGGTACGCGGGGTCGCCAAAGATCGAAGATGAAGATGCGTAGACGAGCTTCTTGATTCCGTGCTCCCTCGCAGCCGTAAGGACGTTCAGCGTCCCATCCACGTTGACCCTGTTTGCCTTGAGAGGCATCTCGTTGCAGTACCGGATGCCGGCCTGCGCGGCCAGGTGGAATGCTAGATCTGACCCTTTCATTGCTTTTGAAAGATGATCGTAATCCAGAATGTCTCCGCGAATCAGGTTTAGCTTTGTTCCTGTTTTTGCGGCTGCGTCCTCCACAATCTTGGCGTTTTCTTCCTTTCCGGGGTAGAAATCATCATAGTTATCGTAAATAGTGATGTTACTGCATCCCCTGTCCATGAGATTCTGGACCAAGTGCGAACCGATGAAACCAATGCCGCCGGTAACGAGAATTTTTGAGTCTTGCAAGTAGTTCAAATTGTACGAGTTTCTCTTCGGGACGCCTCAATAGGCAGAAATTCGAGTATAATACGATTTTTACCCAATTACAGACATCGCATCGCTCCGCTTCCAATTATTGAGCGAGCTTGCACGCCTCTGGCAACATTATCATAATACTCCATGACCCGGGATTGGCTTCACCCTAAGTTACTCCAAAGATTTCAACTCGCAGAACCACCTTCCTACGTCTTGCCTAGTCGGGCTGAAAAAGAGAGATTTTTGTGCGCCACTCGCAAAAAAATTGAGAAAAAAAGTTCAGGAGAAGTGCGTTACTCGACTCTTGATTAGATTCTGAAGCTCGGTAATCTTCGTCTCATCAGAATGATGAGAGGAACTGCCGACCCAATGACAAGCAAGAGACCGAACACACCAGGAAACTGTGGAACTCCTGTCGTCGTGCTTGAGCAAGCTACATCACCATCGCTACCCGTTCCCCAATAAAAGTGGCCGCCGTCAGATCCACCATTGCTAATAGTTTTGTTGAAATCAGAAACCTGCGTGTCGTCATTTGGTCCATAGTTGACATTCCCTGTTGTGCAAGTAGATGGAGTACTCTGCAACACGCCTCCGAAAGTACCGACCGTCCAAGCAACGCAGTTGGTATTTCCGCTGGACAACGTGACGCCACTAATAAATTCGTTCGGCTCACCTGTAAACTGTAGAAGCAACGAAATAGGACTGCTCGACGTCCCAGAAATCCCCTTGACCTCGATTCCTATCACTGTACCCGTAGATGGAAGGATGTATCCTTTAATTCCTCCGGCTTGGGGTAAAAGCGTCGCGCAGGTATTATCAGTGTACATGTACAATGTTCCCGTTCCTGCACTTTTGGCAGCAACCGGGGAGATTCCGAGCATCGGAAGAGCGAGTATAGCTACAAAGAGCGTCGTCATGAGAACCGTAACAATTCTGCGTGTCAACTGAAAGCCAGGTAGGAAAAACCTACTCTGATCATATATATCCCGTGCGAAGCCCAAACTCACGCATGTGAATTTGAAATTCATATCACAAATCATGAATTTCTCCGAGAAATTGCAGGGAAGCGCCGACCCAAAGCCAATTTATTTCTCCCGAAATGGATAATTCTTCTAGTTTTGAGGAAGGCAGTTCGAGTGGTAGAGCATCACCTTCAGCAAAAAAAAGAGAGTTATTAGATCACAAAGAAATCTTTCCTACCGCCACTTTTTTTTGGATCATTTTTTTGTGCAATCTGTAGATTGAAAGATCGCAGAACAATCTGGTTGAGACTTTCACACTGGCATCAAGTTAAGTTAGTGCCGGGGAACTAAAAAACGGGGGAGAGAAAAGCCGGCCGGTGAGAGGCGCATCACGTCAGAGTGCCTTAAATACGATCGTTGTTGAGCATTACAAATAACTAGTATCTCTCAAGAAGTGAGTGGAAGTAACCGCTTGAAGAGATTTTTGAAATCAGCCGTGCTTGAGACCGTCAAGAGGCGTAACGGATTTTTTTCTTCGGTCGGGTTCAACCGGACTGTCCTGGGTTTTTTGAAGATCGGTTTTGAGCCGCCAAGGCGCGCAACGTATCCAAACGGAGCGAGCGCAGCTTGCGTGATATCGCTTGATTTTGACCACGTTACAAGGTCCTCGCGACCCGGAAGCGAAAGATGGTTTCCAAAGAGGGTTGAAGATCTTCTGGTGAAAAATCGGATTGGCACCCGGGACATGCTCGGAGTGAGCGAGAAATATTCAGTTCCGATGACCTGGGCGATCTGCGGCCAGACCGCGGAAGAGGATCCAGAGAGTTACAACCTGATCCGCCGCTCAAAAAATGCAGAGCAGGAGATCGGCGTCCACACATACTCCCACGCTGACGTGGCTTCGTGCTCTTCGGAGGAGCTTGAAGAGGAAGTCAAGAAGTGCCTCAGGGTGCTCGACCTGCCGCAAAATCCGAAGACATTCATCTTCCCCTGGAACAGGTCGGCGCATTTTGATTTGCTGGAGAAAATGGGGTTCATCGCGTACCGCGACCAGACACGATCCATCGGAACGCCCCGGGAGCATTCCGGACTGCTTGACATCCCTCCCACGTACTACGTGGATGGCAAGTCGTACAGAACGCAAGCGTTGATGAAAAAGTACCTCGATCTTTGCATTTCATGGGATTCAGTGTTCCACCTGTGGCTCCATCCCTGGAGCGTGGTTCTTGATGACTCTGGCCGGTTCGTAAGGGACACTCTGGACCCGCTGTTCTTGTACATCATGCGAAAGCGTGAGGAAGGCGTTCTCGCGACCTGCACGATGGGCGGTCTCGCCTCGTTTTGGAGGGGCCAGAAGCAACAATTATCCCCGGGAAAAAGTCTCCCAAAGTAGCAACCGGGGAATTTTTCCCCTGCGACGATACAGAGGATTCGTTGATCTGCGTGGGCTCGCCGTACGTACCATTGATTCACAAAGAATAACATTCTGAAACGACCCTTTCTATTCTGGAATATGCGATGCTCTCCCTTGACGAGCGGTACTCCTGCCGGTTTTGCAACTTTGTGCAAAAAACTCTCGGGTTTGAGAATCTTTCCAAGGACGACGAGGAAGACTACGTGGTCCACCTG
>JBOGRL010000317.1:0-4161 GCA_050749505.1 Nitrososphaerales archaeon | reverse complement strand
GGGTGACGGCAGCTATAATGTGTCTATTAGGGCAGTGTCTCCTCGACAGGCGTCGAGGTATGCCAATGTGCAACTCATGCAGGGATTCCAACTGTTCTCGCAAGGAAGGAGGACCGCTCTCTAACAGGTCTGTGATCATGCGTGGGCAAGATAAAATGAGGCCGAATAGTCAGAAACAAATGCAAAAAGCGCACCCAAGTTCTATTGCGGAGTGATTTGGAAATAGTGCAAACTGACTGCCCTGGATAGTGGCTTTCTGAAGAAATCATGCATGGAGACAACTGTCTCACCGAAAAAAGGCATTTTCATTCTTCTGGTTCTATCCAGTTCTTTGCAATGATTCCGATCTTTGCGAGGTTCTTCGCGTTCTCAAGAGGAAGTATCGCTACATCCTCCGGCTCGAACGGCCCGTACGTTGCAAGGTCAGTTCCCGAGACGGCAGAGTATGGCTGATAGAACCTCACGAAGACGTACTTTTGCTTTACGGCCTCGCTGATCCGCTCCAGGTCTGCAACCTGGCCGTTAAGAATCGCCTGCCCGATCCTGTCAGCTCTCTTCTTGGATTGAACGAGCGGCTCGACGATGTACCTCTCTTCCGGTGCAAGGTTTGTCACGTCCAAATCAGGATCCTGCCTAAACTTCAAGATTCGCAATTCTATGAGGCGTCTAGAGATGTTGAACAGTATTTTTCGTTCGGCAAAGCTCAGTTCAGAAATCAAATTTCGCTCCTTGTCGGAACTTTCGGGCCGAATGCTTTTGATGTGCGATGCGACATCTTTGTAAGTGTCCGGATTTATCTTCAAGAGTTCCTTAGACCTGTTTTCATCCTCGAGCATTCTATTCAACTTGTCAGCCAGAGTCTCTATCAAACTTACTCTTCACATCCTAACATGTCTGAAATTTTACTGGGCTCTGAGGAGCTGCTGCCACTACCTTTGCCGCGCCCTTTGCAATCAGATAAACCGCAACGTACGACGGAAGTTTCTTCTTCTCGCATCTAAACGGCCCAAAAGACTCGCCGCCGAGCTCAATCCTGGGGCACATGTCCACGATCACCTCGATCTCCTCAGCGTCGTTGTCTTTAAGCGCGATGGCGTCTGAAAGCGGATCAAATGACGAGAGATCCTCACAGTATCTCTTGACAAGCCCGGTCTTGTTGTTCAGGGTTTCGGGCATCCTGAATATCCTGTGAATGTCCGTCGTCACCATTACATCGATCCTAACCGAACTTGCGTTGACCGCCAGGTCAAAGACCTTCCTCATTTGTTCGGACTTTGGATCATTCATTATTTCGGGGAGCCTTTTTTCAAATTCGCTGGTCTTGAACGGAGGGGAATTTGGCGGCATGTCCCTGATCCACCTTGCGATTCTCCCCCGCCAACCCGGATCGGCCGGGGATAATCTTGGAGTCTGAAAGATCTCACTCATCACGCCCTGGCCGGTAAGGTAATCTGATATCTCAGACCTTGCGTGCTGGTCAAGCCCATCCAGCTTGCTACCTGATACTTCTATGTGGTAGCCGGCATTCCCGGAAAAATAAATCTTGATTTGCGAGCTTTCTATGCCAAAGTCATCTTCCAGAAAATCCAGCAGCCTGAAAGTCTCCTTCTTAGATCCCTCAAGGCAAAGCGGGCAGGCCCAGGACATCTCGAGAAGACGGTTCCCGTTGCATCCCGGACAGGTTTCTGGCCGCAGGCCGAATTCCTTTCGCCCGCACTGCTTACACAGCCACACGTCGTGGTCTTTCTTGCACGGAAGCTTTAGCGCATCGGCATCAATGTCAAAAATAGGCTCTGCTTTCATCCAGCCCTTTTTGTGCATTTCCGCAGAGGGATCGTGATAGTGGGAGTTAGAGCAGTAGACTCCTGCTGGTGCTTCCCTTACCAGTAGCGCCCGAAAGGCCCCAATTTCCCTAAAACCCAGATGCCGGATCATTCCTCCCCCGAACGGGAAATAACCAAACTCCCTAGATTCGATGTCCGAGGGCTGTTTGATTCTCTCGGAGTATCTAAAGTAGTACTCCTTGAAATATCGCTTCAGCGTCAGCGTCGAGTTTTCGTCCATCCCTTTCTTTTTTCCTCCCTTGCGGCTTTTGGATTGTCGCGAGAAAGAGATCTTCCGGCATTACTACTTTTCGAAGAGCTGGGGGCAATCTTCTTTGAAGGATATTGCAGCGGGGAAGAGATCTCGAAGCACTTGATCGGATCCTTGAAACAGAAGGAGTGGGTCTGCAATGTCTTGCAAGAAGGCACGGTGTATTTTGTGTGCCCACCTTTCAGCCCGGCGATATGTTCGACCTGGTACTTTGTCACGGATTTCTTGAAATCAGGAGATTTGGGAAAGAGCGCCATAATGTCATCAACCGTCTTTCCGGTTGCCAGGAGGTAAGTCGCCATCAGGAACCGTCCATAGTGAGGAACATTCTCGCCTCTTTCCAGAAGATTCAATGCTTCTTTGACGCAGGGCGGATAATTTTCGGGGGCGATATTCAGAGTTGCAAAAGCGCTTCTCGGCGGCGGAGTAAGCTCTATCAGTTTCTTCGCAATCAGGTCAAGGTCCGGAGGAAGTTTGGGAAGGCTTATCGCCTTCAACCTTTGCAATATCATGTCACGAATTTCCTCTCGAATTAGCCTGATCAAGTCAGACTGCGTCACAAAGACCTTCCCATTCTGCACGATCCGATTCACGATTTTCCATTCCGGCTTGCGGAACCGAACCGCCCTTTGTAGATAATCTGTAAGATCTACCCTGAATCGCGGAAAATTGAGGATATTTCCATTTTCCAGTTTCATGTTCAAAAAAGTTTGGAAAATGTCCTCGATTATTTTCTCATTTTCTTCTTGTCTTAGAAACGATTCCACGCGAATCGCTTCCGCGAAAGCATATCTATCCATAAGATGGTCCAGCTTTGTGGCCCTGACGAGCATCAGCGCTACCGGAAAAGACATGATCTCGACATCGCGATTACTCTCTCTCTTATCAGAGACCTTACCAGATCTGATGGATTCCAGCACCCTTTCTTCGGCCCTGTTTACCACCTGCTTGAATACCGGGCTCGCGAGGTCCGATATCGAGATCTCGTTTTGTCGTATATAGTCTCCAGCTTCTGGCATGAATGCGTATTTTGCCAGATCGTCACTCCCGTACCTCAAGGCTGATGCACTTCCGAGCGCTGGCAAGTCAATAGTAAAGCTCGTACATCAACGTTTAGGATATCCAGGCTGACGAGCCATCAGAGTATATCTCCCTCTTGAAGAGAGCGGGTTCTTTCTTGTATCTCTCCACGGCCTCTTTGAGAGCGCCAAATGATTGCGAGCGTCTGGGAGAAGAAACTAGAACAAGTACGACTGGTTCGCCAGGCTTGAATTTTCCCAGAGCGTGGACAATCATGATGCCTGTCAGGCCGTACTTCTTCTTGACCTCCACGCAGATCTTGTCCAGAACCTGGTTTGCATGTTTTTCGTATGACTCCATCACGAGATTCTTGATATTCTTTTTTCCGTCCGCGCTTTGTAGCCTGGCTACTCCGAGAAAGCTAGCTGCAGATCCAGTATTGGGCCCTAGCCGAGCCAGAAATAGCGAATAAATTTCTCCAAAGTCAAGCTCCTTTTTGGGAAAAACCCCACTCTTTTGCATTTTGACGCGATTCATACTTTTTCTCTTTTTCACAAGATACCGATGCTCCATGAAAGAGATCTAGGGCTCGCTGCCGGCGATAAAAACCGCATGGGGCAGTTCCTTCAAGACAAGCGCAACACCGAGCTTTGCGGCGCCGGGAGACCCCGGCAGGCAAATCACGGGTTTGTTTTCAATCGTCCCGGCGATAGCTCTCGTCATAAGAGCCGGCGTGCCTATGGAGTCATAACTCAGCCTTCTGAATATCTCTCCAAATCCATCCAGACGCTTGTCCAGCAGAGGTGAGATTGCTTCTATCGTGACATCGCGCGGTGCAAGCCCGGTTCCGCCGAGAAATATCGCCGCGTCGTTTCCGCTTTCGTACAATGCTTTGAAGAGTGATAGCCTGATCATGGATTTGCTGTCGTCGATGATTTCGTGAGAGAACTTGTGACCTGATTTTTGACACATATCCTTGGCTATATCCCCGCTCTCATCTTTCAAACTCCCTTTTTCTCGAAAACGGCTGGAGCTCACCGTGAAGAG
>JBOGRL010000316.1:0-2786 GCA_050749505.1 Nitrososphaerales archaeon | reverse complement strand
GAACTACCAGACGACCCTCATCATCGGTTGTCAGATTAACGGTGTCCCCCCGCTTCAAATTCATCTGGGTGACCCAGGCACGAGGCAGAGAAACCATGAGTGTAGAGTAACCGAGTTTTTGCAATCGCCTTTTCTCGAGCAAATCATATCATGCCAAGTTTTGAAATATTTAAGCTAGCTTAAACGGAACCGCCTTCGACTAAGCTTGACCCGTTCCAAGTTGAACACTGCTCAACATGACATGACTTGTTGAACCAAGTTTGTTGACTGTTTGCGTTAACCTAGGAGTAGACTTTCGAGACCCTACCCCAGTGAAGACTAGGTTCATTCACTCTGCGAGAATGAGCCCGAAAAATCGAGTAGTAGATCATCAAATTGGATGCTGAAAAAAGCAAAAAACTCCAGCAGTATTCGGTGAGCCTTGCAGAGCAGGCTCGTGAGGAGGAAAAAAATGGGAAACCGGACGAAGCAATAAAGCGCTACCTGAAACTTGTGGACGTATTCTTAGTCCTGGCAGCTGATGCGCCGGATCACAATACGTGGCTCCAGTATATCCGCCAGGCTGAAGCCTACCAGACTAGGACTAGAGCTCTCATTCCAAAGGAAGAAGTACCAGGGCAGGAAGGACAGGCGAGAAGGTCGGCAGAAGTTAATGTTCAAAAAATTCCGCAGCGGACTGACATCTTTCCATCATTATCAAACAACAACATTCTTCAGAGAAGCGACTCTACTAGGCCAACAAATCCTCTCAAGAAAATCCTAAAGCCGTTTCAGCGGACAGAAATTGAGGGAGGAGAAAGGAATCCCACCTCTGGGATTCGAACAAGCAATCAAGTAATGAGCGGAGTACAAAGACAACCCAATCCCCCAATCCCGAGCCAGCCGCAACTCAAAGTCGGAGTAACAACAACAAGCTCGCCTACGGCCGAAAATACTGTATCTTCCGAAGTGTACCAACGCGTCTTGTCCGAGAACAGGAGCCTGCGCGACAAGCTTTCTCAGGTCATGAAGGAAAAAGAGGAGCAGCTTAGCCTGCTTGAAAGGAAAAATGCTGAGCTCGAGGAAAAAGTTCTGCAGATGGTTCCTCGGGCAGATTACGAGGTTCTTCAATCCGAGTTTGAAAATTCAGTTCCAAAACTAGAATACGAGCGGGTCAAGGCCGAACTTCTTGACTGCGTCCCCAAAGCGCACTATGACGACCTGTTGAACAGAATCTCAAGCATGGTGCCGCGCGATCTTTACTTGGAGGCAGAAAGGCGCTCACTGGAGTTTGAGGATAGACTCAAGAATACCATTCCGAGGAAAGTAATCGATGATCTCGCCGGCGAAGTATCGTTGCTGGGGGTTCTCTCCGAAATTCCGCTGGACTCCAGGGGCGTGGAAGTAAAAGATGACGACGACGAAGAAAAAGAGCAGAGCAGCATCGAAGATGCGTAGAAGAGCTCTCTTCCTTGAGTATGGCTTTTCCCTTTGAGTTCCACCAGCAATTACCATAGAGGAATTGTCTTTTTCGATAATCACTTCTTCAGCCTGTCAAAGTACTGCTTTCTGAATTTAGAGACCTTGGGCGCGATTACCATCTGGCAGTAGCCCTGCGCGGGATTGTTCTCGTAGTAATTTTGATGGTACTCCTCGGCTTTGTAGAACTTGTCAACTGGAGCGAGCTCAGTAACAACCGGCTTGTCCCAGACCTTGCTCTTGGCTAGCTCGCTCATGATTTCTTCCGCGATCTTCTTCTGCTCAGCATTTTCGTAGAAGATGACCGATCTGTACTGTGATCCGACATCCGCGCCCTGCCTGTCAGGAGTCGTGGGGTCATGGACGGAGAAAAAGACTTGCAGTATTTCTCTATACGAGATTACGCTCGGGTCAAAAGTGACCTGCACAACTTCAGCGTGTCCAGTTTCGTCTGTGCAGACTTGTTCGTAATTCGGGTTTGGGACTCTTCCGCCGGAGTATCCGGACTCCATCCTCACGATGCCCTTCAATTCAGAGTAGACTGCTTCGATGCACCAAAAGCAACCTCCGCCGAGCGTTGCCCTTTGCAGAGTTCCTTCCTCGCTCATACCTGAAATGATACCAGAGTCCAGGCGTATAAACGCTTCAAAAATGTTAGATCAGGTCTTTCGCAATTCTTTTCGGCCGGTTTCTTCTAACGATGTCAGTTGAAGTGATGATTCCCACAAGCTCGCCGTTGCTATTCACGACTGGAAGCTTTGTGAGGTTTTCCTCCGACATCAACGTTGACGCATCAGAAAGAGTCTTCTTGGGATCGATTGTCACAACCGGCTGTGACATTATGCTTTCAACCTTTAGTTGCTGAGGGTTGAGCCTTTTCATCACGGCCTCTCTTAGAATATCTCCTTTCGTTACGATGCCCGCAACTTTTCCTTCTCTGAGCACCACGACGCAGCCAATATCTCGATCCAAGATCTCCCTTGCCGCGTCAAAAGCTGAACTCGAAGAATCTATGGTCACGACTTTCCCCGACATCAAGTTTTCTATTGGCGAAGTCACGGGCAAATCTTTCATTCTGATTGACCTTTGGCGACGCTGCATATTAGTGTAGCCAGTAGGGAAAAATTTCTCAAATCTCCCCGATCAAAAACGCGTCGACAAGTTCATTTGCCCTGACCAATCCTCGGTCCGGCCCGATTACCGCGATTCCATTGGCACTTTGCAGCCACTTGGAGTAGTAAGCTTCTGTCGGAGCCGCAATCCTCGCCGCGTACCTTCCATTTTCTCCCCTGCAGATAATAACCCTGACGAAGTGAGTAATCCCCTTT
>JBOGRL010000315.1:0-4086 GCA_050749505.1 Nitrososphaerales archaeon | reverse complement strand
TAATTTGCCTGATAGTCCTGCTTTTGCCCCCAAACCATCTCATTGTTTTCAGATATTCTTCAAACAACAACGACTCCAGGTTATCCCTCGGTTTTCCACCGAATAGATTTTGTATTTTCTTTTGAACAGAGATTTCTCCTACTTCTCTTGTTTTTGATGGATCCGGTCCCTTTTGCTCCTTTATGATGCTGAACACGTAATATCCATAGGGTGAGAACGTGAGCCTGTAGCTTGTCTTCTCCACTTGCGGGAAAATGCTGCCTCCAAAGAGATCCCTCGGATGAAATCCGGTGTACTGTGTTAGATCAAAGTCGGCCGCTTGAGTTCTCCCCGACAGGTTTGCGGTCACGAGAATAATTTGGTCGTTGTATTTGCGTAAGTAGGAAATTATTTTTGGGTTCGAAGAGTAAAGAAATTCTATTGTTCCTCTGCTAAAAGCTTTAAGGCGCTTCCTCACTGCAATCAGTCTTTTCATCCACCAGAGCAGCGAAGAGGTATCACCCTGCTGATTTTCGACGTTGATTGCTTCATAGTGATACTGGGGCTCGATTATTATGGGCAGGTATAATTTTTGGGGGTTGGTCTTTGAAAATCCAGCGTTGAGGTCTGCGCTCCATTGCATCGGCGTTCTTACGCCGTTACGATCTCCAAGGTAAAAATTGTCACCCATTCCGATTTCGTCTCCATAATATATCACCGGTGCGCCAGGAAGAGTGAAGAGAAGAATATTCATCAGTTCGATTTTCCTTCTATCATTCCCCAACAGCGGAGCCAGCCTTCTTCTGATTCCAAGATTCAGCCTCGATTGGCGATCTTTTGCATAGACCCTGTACATGTAGTCTCTTTCTTCGTCTGTCACCATCTCAAGTGTAAGTTCATCGTGGTTTCTCAGGAAAAGCGCCCATTGGCACGGTTCAGGTATCTTTGGCGTCTGGTCTAGAATGTCGATTATGGGAAATCTATCTTCCATTTGTATTGACATGAACATTCTTGGCATCAGAGGAAAGTGAAACGCCATATTGCACTCGTCGCCGTTTCCAAAGTACTGCGCCGCGTCTGCCGGCCACTGGTTTGCCTCAGCTAAAAGCATCTTGTTTTTGAAGCTCGCGTCGATGAAACCTCGCAATCTCTTTAGATACACATGTGTTTCAGGGAGATTCTCGCAATTTGTTCCATCCATTTCATACAAATATGGAACGGCATCAAGACGCAGACCATCAACTCCCATTTTCATCCAATACGCGACTACGCTAAGCATGGACTTTTGAGTAAAAGCGCTTTCGAAATTCAGCTCTGGCTGGTGCGAATAGAACCGATGCCAGTAGTAAGCTTTCGCGACCGGGTCCCAGGTCCAGTTAGAAGCTTCAAAGTCCTTGAATATTATTCTGGCATCTTTGTATTTTTCCGGCGAATTACTCCAAACGTAAAAATCCCTCCACCTACTACCCGGCTCTGCCGCGCGCGACTTTTTGAACCATGGATGTTGATCAGAAGTATGGTTCAGAACAAGCTCGGTGATAACGCGAATCCCTCTCCTGTGAGCTTCCCTCATGAACTCCTTGAAATCCCTCAGAACCCCGTACAAAGGGTGTATGTCGAAATAATCAGCAATATCATACCCATCGTCTTTGAGGGGAGACGGATAAAACGGAAGCAACCAAAGCGCATTGATTCCCAGGTCTTTGAGATAATCTAGTTTGGTTGTAAGTCCCTTGAAGTCACCAATTCCGTCGCCCGCGGTATCGTAAAATGCCTTGACATGGACTTCGTAGATTATTGCGTCCTTGTACCAGAGAGGGTCATCCTCCAAATATTCATCAAACGCCATTGTCAATCATCCGGTTCAAAGTCATTTTGTGTATCCAAGAGAGATTACCGTGCGATATCAAAACTAAATTCCTGACTAAGCAGTCCAAAAATGAGGAAGTCGGTATCAGGAGGATATCCATTCCTTTACCTTATCTTTCAGCATCCATCCAACAACTATCCCTGCGGCAGTCCCGACAAATATCGCTAACGCCCATGCGAGTGCCTGTGCAAATATGTAGAGTATCGTTACGTTCACTCCAAGATGCGTTAGGGTCAAGGTAATGGTAACAAAATAGAGAATCACCTTCACAATATTCCCGACAAAGTCAAGGTAAAACAAATCCCTTTTTTCGGGCGAGAAACTTTTCTTGACAAACTCACCGACCCAGTCTGAGAGAATCAGTCCGACGATCAAGATAATGATCGATCCTATGAGTATCGGAAGGTACGCCAAGAATGCAATTACGTATACGGTTATTATTGGAAGCGCTAGACTCTCTAACGCAATCAGGAAAGCAGCAATGTAAATCAGCCATCTCGCAAGGTCCTTCGTCAACCTTGAGGAGGGACGATCTGCTCTCATAAGTGTCCTCCCGATGACTGTTTGCCGCAACAGTGCGTCCGCGCCGGCCCTTGATGCCAATTTTCCTACAAGTGCGCCGATTGTTTTACCTATGACCCAACCAATCGCCAAGATAATCAAGAACAAAGCCAACTTGAAGGCAACGATCAAGAGATATTGGCCCAGTTGGGCCCCAGTCAAGGGGAAAAATGCCATTCCAATCGACCTTGGATGATTTGCATTGAGTTATCTGCTAGAAGATTTATAGTATTCTGAATAGTGACCAACGAGCTTGCAAGAATCGCATGATTTCGCCGCATGCTGTATTTTCCAACTTTGTGTCCAGGAGTCTGACGTCCGTTCAACCCCTTTCTCCGTATTACACTTGCGCCAAACATATTGAACTTGAACAATGACCTCTTCTCGAACCGCCCATTCTCAGTCTGTACTCTCATACCTCGTTAAGAAATTCAGATATGTGCGAGACTGGTTTAGGCAGTGAGAGCCAAAGAGAGTCGCTCTTGGTCACTATATTCGTTATCAAGTTTGAAAACGTTCAGATTCAATAACTACTTCCTTTGCTTATCCACAGAGTTGGGATTGCTAAAAGCAAAAAGAAAAGTGATCATCCCTAATCTAGGAGTTCCAATTAGAGAGCGCAGTTGTTTTTGACGGCCGAAATTCTTGACCTGATTCTTGAATATCTTGTTAGTGATGGCGCCCACACTGCACATGAAGTTTCGATTGCGCTAGATTTTCCAGAGACTGACGTTATCAAAGCATTCCACCTTTTGCTAGAAATAGGCTTGGTCAGGTATCAAGGAGGAACGGCCGAAGTCGATTCGGTGCTAAGGGAAATAATGAACGAGGAAAGAGAATGAGAACTTGAGCCCAAATAGAAAACAATGCAGCGAAAAATAGGTGATTATGCAATCTTCTTTTTTGTTCAAGCAAGAACTTCCTTTTCGGTTTGTTGCTCGACGAGCGGCCGATCTCCAAATATGAATGCGTCTGCCTCAGCGAGCATTTGAAATGCCTGCTCACCCCTCTTTGTTGTCCTGTAAACTGCAAATGGCGCGCTCTCCACCTGTTCTAGGAGATTTGTGCTTAGCATAAGGTCGATATATTTTTCAACCCGCCCAAAATTGAAACCAATCTTATAGATGATGGCTGTTTTTGTTACACCTTCATGCAATGCCGAATTTAGTATTTCCATAATGATACTAGTCTGCCCTCTTCTTTTACTGGCTTTATTCATGGGGCGTTCACCGAATTTGGACGAGGAATCAGACAACAGACCTGTGGTATTACGATCAATCTCGACATCAAAATTCTTCTCTGCTTTTTTGAGAGTGATAAAATATCTTGCATTTATGTTCTTCAGTTGCAAATCATAGTCCTAATTTAGCAAGGTGCCCTCTGTAGCGTTAAATCTAGAAGTATTCATCTGAATTATCTTCTCAACAATCACTGGATTTGCCGCAACCGCGCATCTGCGAAGTTAAATTACTGTAAACACAATTTTTCATTTTCCTTCGTTTCCTATTTGCTGATCAAGTTGAGGCATTGCTTATCTAGTATAGAAGAGGTTGTTTTACTCCAAAATGAACAACTTTGCATTCTAGGCAGTGACAAACTAATGATCTTGAATATTGGTACTTTTTTTGAACGAGATATTCTTTCACAGTTTATCAGCTGGGCGCCCCACCGTATAC
>JBOGRL010000314.1:0-2152 GCA_050749505.1 Nitrososphaerales archaeon | reverse complement strand
CTTCTGATCCAGCCCGTATCTAGCGGCCTTTTCTACGTTGAGTCCCTGTTTTTTGCAGATCGAACTTACGGTGTGAAGCATTGCCCGTCCACCGAGACTGATCAACGTACCCGTCCCCAGCGTGTTGAACAGGCTCCTGTTTCTGCCGTTTCGTCCGCGCTCGAACGCGTCCCTTGAGGCGAGCTTGGCAAGGTGCTTGTATGACGCATAATAGACCGCGAGCTGAGACTCGTTCAGCGTGAAAGTCGAAAAGTCCCTGCTCTTCAGCAACCCGAGCGACACATTCTGCATTGGCGTAATCGTAAACTCAAACGGCCTGCCGTCATCCAGGACGGAGTTGCTCATCTTATTTATGAGCGCGACTGTCTCCCAGTTGTCCTCCTCTACTTCCGAGTCTTGCCCCACCTGCACGGTGAAAGCAGGTCTCCAGTAATACTTGTTCATCACATACGTTCCTCGCCACACGATTTCCTGCCAGGAACCGTCTGGGCCAATCTTGAGCGGCAGTGTCTTGTTGGGCATGTGGATTTTCGCCAGCCTGTCGCTGCCAGTTTCAACGCCGACCTGAAGACCAATCCAGTTATCTGGGCCCCCCTTGATTATTTCGGATAACCGTTTTATCATCTCCGGATACGCCGCTGGGATCGAAATCCTTCCATGAGTGGGGTTTGTATGCGTAACTCCTGGAGAAGTCATTATGGCTGTAAAGAGCTCTGCCAGGGAATCTGCGTCGGGCACATAGTTTCTCCCGTGCTTGTACGCGAAAATCTCGTCGCTGTGCAGCCAGACATTGTCGATCCCTGCCTTGACATTGACCGCGATCTCCTTTTTGACCTTGTCCGGCGGATAGTATCTTAGAGGCCTTAACGTAACCTCGCAGAAATCACACCCAACACCGCAACCTCGCATCGTCTCAACGAATCCCTTGATCGTCGGGTTTATGATTTCTGGGATGTCTTCTAGTTTTGGGAATTGCTTTGAAAATTGGTACCTCGAAATGAATCGTTCATCTCCGACCCAGGACTTGTGGAAGTGGGTGTCGAACGTCTGAAACCCCTTAAAGAACTCGGTGTTCTGCGACGAATCGCTCAGTATGTAGTCAAAGAGATCGCAGATAATATCCTCGGACTCGCCCTGGAACGCATAATCGATATGGTTATTGCCCATTTCCTCCGGATGAACGGTGAGCTCCCATACTCCGGGCCCGCCGACTAGGAGCTTTGCCTTTTTTCCGCTTCTCGCTCTGTTTATCCTTTGAAGTAACGCTATGAATTCCTTCTTCACGTACGCGGGCGATGTTGATCCAAAGAACAGGGAGTAAGACATCGTCAGCGGCGCCAGACCAAACGGATCCATCGTCGTGACGCCGATGATTTCCGTGTCATCGCCGATGAAACTTTCAAAGTGATCTTCGTGAGCTACAACAACATCATTCTCCGCATATTTTTGGCGGAGAGCTGACTCGATTTTTCTCAGAGGATACGTCGCGAGCGAAGCTCTTCCGTTTATGTCGGGCGGCGGTTTGCCCTTCAGGTAGTTGTAGATGAACTCTGGCAAGAGTTCTGACGGCGCGCTGGGCAGAAAGTCAAGCAACGGAAAATTCTTGTAGTCATGCGAAAGAGTTGTATCGGAAATCAGTACATACTTTGCCAAAGTTTTTTTCTTCCCATTCTCGATTCTTTATTTATTCCAGCCCACTCGCATCAAATTTCTGGGCAGACTTCACAATCCTATGACGGATTTTTTCACAAATTAGCTGATTCTTCAAAAAAAGAATTCCAAAATTAAAACCTTTCTGAAGCAATGCTACATGGAGAAGGCCTTTTCCCAGTTCTATGAGTTATAAAGCGGTGCTTCCTCTCTAATTTGATCGATGTTGGCAGTCTAGTTGGAATATTTTTCACCAAAAAAATGATCCGCAACCAGCACGGTCTCGTGTTTTCCATGAGAAACTCGTTTTGGTGAGATCACGCTGGGGTTAGAGATTTCCTGCCAAGAATTTCACTGCCTGGCAGATCGTTGTTTTGGGCCTCTTTGGACACGCCGGAATACTTAACCTGGCCGACATAAGTTCATAGACACCTATTGGTGAGGAGGAATTTCTTCATGTCAAGATGCGATGAGAACCTTCTCGTTAGATAGTATTCTGCGA
>JBOGRL010000313.1:0-4995 GCA_050749505.1 Nitrososphaerales archaeon | reverse complement strand
CCTCAAACTAGACTTCGGGCAAAGTCGCGAGGCAGACCCAAGGATTCAGTTAGACACTTTTTTCATGCATGATAAGGAGCTGCCATTGCCTCCGGTTTCAAAAAAAGGTAAATTTGTGGGGCGAAATTGGAATTTGCTTCGGCAGTCTACGATCTGATTTGCTTTTAACCGAGTAACTTGGAAATCCAAATTCGGGCATAGTGAGAAGCGGCCCTCCTAGTACGAGCGAGGGAGCCCCAGCACGCTGTGAGCAATGTAAGCAAGTACCAAATTCTGGGCAATTGGCGCTACCTTGTACAGCCTTGTTTCCCTGAGTTTTCTCTCGATATGACTATCAACAGCCAACCCCTGACCTCCGTACACATCCATGGCAACGTTTGCCGCCTGCCACGAGCATTCTGCTGCAAGATACTTGGCGATGTTAGCGTACTCGCCGATCGTCCTAGCTTCTGCGCCCGCATCGTACAACTCAGCAGCGCTCCAGCGTACCTTCTCTGCTGCAACTAGCTTTGAATAGGTTTCGGCGATTGGGAACTGCACGCCTTGATTGGCGCCTATCTGTCTTCCAAAAACCACCCTGCTATTTGCGTAATCGACGCTTTTCTTTAGAAACCACCTAGCGTCGCCTATGCATTCTGAGGCGAGCAGTATACGCTCCGGGTTTAGGGCGCCGAGCAAACATTTGAAGCCCCTTCCTTCTTCGCCTATCAGATTTTCCTTGGGCACTTTCAAGTTGTCAAAAACCAGTTCGTAGGTCTGGCTGTTAAACATCATGTCAATTCTGCGCGCTTCGATGCCATTTGGAGAATCTTTTAGGTCTACGAGAAAAATCGATATTCCCTCGGTCTTGTTCTCCACCTCTTCGTAAGGCTTAGTCCTCGCTACAACGATCATCAAATCGGTCTGTTCTACCCTTGAGATGAATATTTTCCGACCGCTCAGATTGTACGAATTATCATCATCATTTCTCTTGGCTAACGTCTTGATCCTGGTCGATTCTGAGCCGGCCTCCGGTTCAGTCAAAGCAAGAGATTGAAGCCTCAGTTTGCCTGAGGCGACTTGTGGAAGGTATTTTTCCTTTAGAAATTTAGAGGCGTACTTGCCCAGCATGAAACTTAGATAATATTGTCCGTGGAATGGTTGCGAATTTCCACCCAGCGCGTTTATCTCCTCAAGTACTAGTGATGCTTCTCTTATTCCGAGTTCAGAACCGCCGAACTCATGCCCAATTGTCAAGGCGGCAAGCCCCGAAGTGTCCATCTCTCTGACGAACTCCTCTGGGTACTTTTTTGCTGCTTCAAGATCATGCCAATACTCATCATCGTATTTTTGCATCATCCGGTCAACTGTTGTGATTATCAGTCGCTGCTCGTCTGTGAGCCCCTCCTTCTGAACTCCGAACAATTATTGCCTACCCGATTCAACGCTTCAGCCCCGAGCCAAGATATTCCTTCCGATACGGATAGCTATAGCCCGGATGATAGGGTTTGTACGCCCCACTACACTTCAAGTTCTGAAGGATTGCAGTTTGACATCTCGCGGTGCGGGAATTATCATCGTCGCTTTGAGGCAGTTACGTCTCTTCACGCGGCTTGGTTAATACTCAATTAGCGCGCCGAGTCCCAATTTTTAGTCTGCCAAGAGAGCTGTAATTTAGAAAAAAGTCCTTTCCAGCTGCGAATAGACGCACTAATCGAGTTATCGACCGATCTCTTCAAGGCCAGGTCCTGGATCTCTCATGAGGTGGAGTGTCATGCAGCTAATCCCATTTGTACCTCCCCTTGATATTCCGGATGTTTCCAGTTCAATTACGTCCACGCCTTCTTTTTCGATCGCCTTTATTGTTCGTTTGGCGCCCGCAGCCATTATCACCTTGCCGGGCTTTACAAGTACGCAGTTAGCAGGGGCGAAACTTTTCTGTTCCTCTTCTGGTATCTCTATCAGCTTGAAGCGCTTGCTCTTGAGCCAGGTGTATGTCTGGTAATCCAGACATGCCGGGTAGACAACGGCGATGCCAATGTCCACCGGCCCCACACACATGTCGATGTGAAATTCAGACCACGGGCTGAACGATTCCGTCAGAGTCGGCATGTACGCTGTATGAAACTCCTTTACGCCGGCTCTTGTCAGCACAGGCAGAATTTGCTCGAGTGCATCCTGATTTGCCGAACACGAGTTGTATCCCAGCAGAACGTCTTCTGCGATCGGAACTATCACGCCCGTTTCGTAAATTCCGTGCCCGCTGACCGACGTCAGGACCGGGCAGCCTATCTTGGCAAAGAATCGCAGAAGGTGCGGCTCCCATCCCTTTCTGAATGAACACTGCCCCACCCTTCCGATGATTGCGCCTCCCCGGTAGACCGCGCAGAACTTTGCCACATATAATTTTCGCATCGGGCCATAAGGTCCCATAGTATCTTCGAAATCAATCCAGTTGACTTTAACTCCGTTCTCGTGGAGGACTCTTGCATATGCCTCATGCTGCTCCCTGAGAGATTCCAGCGCTTTATGATCCATCAGCCCCTGTCTCAAAAGAAAGAATTTTGGATCTTTAGCCCACAGAGGGCTTGCCTCGAGATCCATGGGTCTTGACAATCCGACTTCCCTGAGTCTGCCTATACCTTGACAACCCCATTTTTTTCCCCATGTTCTTTCCATTTCATCCAGGTAGCTTATTCCGTGAAGCACTTCTGTCTGCGGAGGCTTTCCCGGAAGATAGTCAGGATAATTCTTCAGATCGTAATCTTCGATTCCTTTGCTAGCAGGTTTTCTAGACTCTGACATAGTAGTTGCCAAAAAATAAAGACCCTATCCCATTGTGTTTTGGTGAGAATATTAAAATCTTGAGGGAGGCGGTGAATTTCAATCCGCATGCGGGCCATCCCTGCATTGAAACCTCCTTCTCCGCCTTTGCATTGTTTCTATCGAGCCCACTTATGAAGAAACGACATACCATGTCAAGTTGCCGTCTTTTATTTTTCCGCTGCTTGTACCAGGCAGCTGATATGAAGATAGACATTAGCTATAGTACCGATCCTCCCCTAGGGGGGTCTCCTATTGTTTTCAATGGATTCCTGTATGAAAACAATTGAAATGTTACAAAATTTGTATCGTGATGATTTGCAAGAACAGTTAGGGCAGGGGATAGTCCAAGAGACGCGAAGCTGAATTCAGGCAATCCCTCTGATGGAACGCAACAATAAATCTATCTCGCCAAACGTCGAGGTTTACCTGGACGATAACAGTGAGACTTCTGCGTAAGCCCTGAGGGTACTCCGTCGATTTCAAGAGGGAAGTGATTCTCGTTGATATTGTGAGAGGATGACTCGAAGATTCAAAACAGCACTCGTACGTTAGCTCAAGAAAGAGACCATCAGAGCCAGGCGATAATTTGAGCCGTATCTGCTGACCACTTGTGCAGAATTGCTTTTCACGGCCTTAGTCTCTCGGGCGTCCTCGGAAACAAGCATACTTCGCGTATGTTTTCAACTCCTAGCATCTGCATGATAGTCCTCTCTATTCCAATTGCAAAGCCGCCGTGCGGCGGTACTCCATACTTGAAATTGTCAGTGAACCATGTTATTTCGCTTTGTTTCATTCCCTTGATCTTGACCTGTTCCATGAGCTGTGCATGCCTGTGCTCTCTCTGACCGCCCGACGAAAGCTCCATCCCACGGTAGACCATGTCGACGCTTCGCGCCCACTGCTGGTCATCATCGACTCGCATCACGTAAAACGGCTTTACATTGAACGGGAACCTGTTCATGAAAAAAATGTTGCTGCCAAATTTCTCTTTGACATGCTTCGCAAGGATGGCTTCTCCTTCTCTGTCTGGTTCCTCTCCAAATACCACCTTCTTCCCATACTGATTTAGAATGTCGTATATCTCCGGAAACCGAAGCTCCGGAAACGGAACCTTTGGCACCTCAACCTTTGCCCCGAGCAATTCAAGCTCTTCGCTTGAATCATTCACGACTTTTTGGAACGCCGAAACCATCAGCTGTTCTTCCGCACGCGCTGTATCCATCTCATCACTTATGAATCCAAACTCGACAGCACAGGCCCTGTGCTCGCAGAGGTGTCTCGGGGTGTGCGACATTTCGGCCCTCCAGTTCGGGCCTAGATCGTAGATCTTGTCCAACCCCCCAGCAATCGCTAGCTGTCTGTGCAGTTGAGGGTCTTGCCTCAAAAAAGCATCCTGCCCAAAGTAGTCTATTCTGAAAACTTCAGAGCCTCCCTCGCTCAATCCGCCCAAGATCGCCGGCGTTGAAACTTGGATGAAACCATTCGCACGAAGATATTCTTCCAACCCCTCGATGAACTTTGCCTCAATCTTCATGAGGGCCAGGTTTCTCGGATTTCTCAGGTCAAGCACCCTCCAGTCAAGCCGAGTGTCGAGCTGAGTTTCGCTCGTGCCTGTGATATCGATTGGGAGTGGAGTCTCCGAACGGCTGAGCACGGTAATAGATGAGGGCCGGAGCTCGGGCCCTATCTTTGCAATTTGCTTTTCAGGGATCACGCCCTCGACAGCGATGACATCTTGAAGATTCAATTTTTCGCTCAGAGAGATCAATTCCTGCGGAGAATCTTTCTTGTGGATTGTTACCTGAGCTACGCCAGTCCGATCTCTCAAAATTACAAATCTAAGGTTGGGCAGTTCTTTCACGTTTTCTACCCAACCGGCAATAACCACATTCTTTCCTCGACTCGCAAGGAGTTGGTTTACATAATGAGTCCTAATCAAAAAAATGCCTCCTCTACCTCAGCACGAAAATTATGATTATCACTGCTTTTCGAATTCGACCATAAGATCCAACTCTCTGGTCTCCTTTAGTATCCTTGTTATCATATCTGTATCATGTGGAAACCGCTCAGTCTTTTTGCCAGGAATCACTACCTTTGTCATCTTGCTCCCATCCGGCAGCCAAACTGTGTTCACGTTCGCAACCCTTACTGGGAAGAACAGGTCTTCCAACTCTTTCCTATCTGTGGTAT
>JBOGRL010000312.1:0-4418 GCA_050749505.1 Nitrososphaerales archaeon | reverse complement strand
GGGCGTTCCTTCAGGTCGTCGATCTTAGTTTTTCAGCGCAGAAAATCAGAATTTTTGATCAAACTTTAGAAGAATTTTTGATTCCGGAGAGGAATCGGGCTGTCGACTTTGTAAATTTTACAATATTTTTCACTTTTTCTCGCAAGTTATGCTTATATATCATCGAATACGTTTAAAGAAATGTAAAACTAGAATTTCCGTCTTTTTTCTTTTCTTATCGCAAAAGACGAGAAGTGAAAACATATCATGACAACCGCATTGCAACAAACCTCGAAAGTTCATCCAGTGGTTAAGGAAGACATTTCCATTATGATCGGGGGTCAGGGCGGAGACGGCACGCTCACCGTCGTGAATCTCCTTGGGAACGTGTTCAGAAATCTCGGTCTCAACATTTATGATACGAGAAACGTGCTTTCAAGGATCAGAGGAGGCCACGCCGACGGAGTAATAAGGGCGAGCATTCGCGAGGTGTATTCAAGCGCCGATGATATTGATGTTCTTGTCGCTTTCGACGAAGAAGCCGTCCAGGCCGGATTGCAAGAACTCTCCAGGGATGCCGTCATCGTGTTCGACAGCTCAAAGAGTCCTCTTTCTGAGTCCTTAAGAAAGCCTGGTTTCACCATATACTCGGTTCCTCTGGGGAATATGGCAGCTACGGAACTACGAAGGAATATTTTCAAAAACACTATTGCGTTTGCGCTCCTTGGGCGCCTCTTGGGGCTTGAAGATCAGCTTTTGTCTGCCGTCCTGACATCTCGATACGAGAAGCGGGGCAAAGACGCTCTCGAGACTAACACGAAGGCTCTTCAGATGGGTTTTGATTTTGCTACGAAAAACAGTCTTGTGAATCATTATACGCTTAGCCGCGGCTCAAACGCGGGAAAAAAAATCCAGTCTACCGGAAACGATGCCGTCGCGTTTGGATTCCTCGTCAGTGGTGGAAGGTTCTTCGTCGGGTATCCAATTACCCCTGCGACAGATATCATGGAGTGGCTCGCAATTCGATTGCCAAAGTTTGGAGGGGTCGTCAAGCAGGCAGAAGATGAGCTCGCCGTAATCAACATTGGAATCGGCGCTGCTTATGCCGGCGCTAGGGTGATGGTAGCAACTTCGGGTCCAGGGCAGTCGCTGATGACCGAGGGTGTCGGCCACGCAGGAGAGGCTGAGGTTCCCATTGTCGTGGTGGAGTGTCAGCGGGTGGGACCGAGTACCGGGGAACCTACAAAGAACGAGCAGTCCGACGTTAACCAAGTCGTCTACGGTTCGCACGGAGAGTTTCCCAGATTGGTGATCGCGCCGGGCACCCCAGCAGATTGTTTTTGCATGACAAATCAGGCAATGAACTTGGCTGAAAAGTATCAACTGCCAGTCTTCTTGTTGCTGGACCAGGCTCTGTGTCAAAACAGTGCAAGCATTCCACCGTTTGACCTGAGCGGGGTAAATGTGGACAGAGGAAAATTCGCTTCGGAGGATATCTTATCCAAACTCGACGTTTACAAGAGGTATGAATTTACGCATGACGGAGTTTCTTTGAGATCAATTCCTTCGCAAGAAGGAGGCGAATCTCAGGTCACGGGCAATGAACACAACGAATTCGGGCTGGTCTCAACGGACAACACAAACAGGCTCAGGATGATGCGGAAGAGAATGACCAAGCTCGAGAATTCAAAGAAGGATCTCCCGAGGGGCAACAACGTCGGACCTGAGGAGGCGAGAATCGGAATAATTGGTTTTGGTTCTACGTATGGACCGATCACTGAGAGCATGTCGCAGCTTTCGGAGAAGGGAATCCATGTGAAATTCCACCAGATCAGAACGATATGGCCGATTTTGGAAGAGGATGTACAAAGCTTTGTGGACAGCGTTGATGCTGTGTTTGTGGTCGAAAACAATTACCAGGGACAGCTCGCGACACTCATTCGCGGCGCGATCGATAATTCCTCTGGGAAGATTCAGAGCGTGACAAAATTTGACGGAACATCATTCAAGCCAAGAGAAATCACGGGCGCAGTACTTTCCTACGTCGATTCTTCCAAGGTGAGCGTTTAGGTATGACGAAAACAGCTCCGGTCACAACCCCCGTCTGGTGCCCGGGTTGCGGTGATTTTGGCGTTCTTGCCTCTCTCAAGAAAGCGCTCGGCGACCTTGGAATAAAGCCAAAGGATACAGTCTTGGTCGGAGGCATAGGTTGTTCGGGTTCGATTCACAATAATTTGGAGTGCTTCGGAATCCACGCGCTCCACGGGCGGTTATTGCCCACCGCGATCGGGGTGAAACTTGCAAATCCCAAGTTGACTGTGATTGCTGCCGGAGGAGATGGCGACGGCTATGCTATCGGCGCAGGTCACTTTATCCATGCGCTCAAGAGAAATCCGAGCATCGTGTATATCGTAATGCAGAATGGAACTTATGGATTGACCAAGGGTCAACCATCACCGACTGCGCTTCCCGGTTACGAAGGAAACGTCGAGATGCCATTTGATGCTATCATGACTGCCCTGTCAATCCAGAGCACGACGTTCATAGCAAGGGGCTTTTCTGGAAATCAATCGCAGCTCACGGAGCTCCTGAAGAAGGGAATAACGCACGCAAACGACATGAAGGGGTTTTCGTTCATCGAGGTCTTGAGTCCGTGCGTCACCTACAACGATACTTACAAGGAGTGGCGCGAGCAGGTCCAAGACGTTGATTCGGACACCGGTTATGATCCCAGAAATCGACTCCTAGCCTTCACTCGCGCAACCCAACTCCTGTCTCGTGGCAAGATTCCGACTGGCCTTATTTTCACCGGGGACGCGAAATCCCTTGAAACCAACACGCTCAGCGGCGCAGAACCAATAGCATTGCAAGACCTGAGCATAGAGAAAAACCGCTCGAAATACGAATCAATACTCGCGGACTTTCACTAGAGTCCCTTAAGTACAGCTTCGTACGATAAAGTTAACACAATAAAGAGGTCTCGGTCATGCCGCACACAAAAGAGGAGCTGACATCCAAGCTACGCGAAGTTATCGACCCGGAGATTGGTCTGAATATCGTCGACCTCGGCATGGTCAGGAACGTCGAAATAGATGGAAGCAGGGTCAAAGTCAACATCGCGCTCACCGTGAAGGGCTGCCCGCTAGCCGGCACGATTGAGAACGACATCAACCGGGTGTTGCGCGGGATTGAGGGGATCTCAAGCGTGTCCGTGGACATGGGCTCCATGACTAAAGAGGAACTAGGCAGCCTGGGTGCGCGCCTGCAGCAGATGAAGTCCCAGCAAAAGTCTTCAGTTGGAAAGGCTCCCGGTATGAGCTCGGGGATTGACAGGTTGGAGAAAAAAGCGATCCAGTGCATCATCGCCGTCGTGTCAGGAAAGGGCGGCGTCGGAAAATCATACGCCACCGCCATGCTGGCCGTCGAATTGCGAAGACAGGGGTATGAAGTTGGGGTACTCGACGCCGACATTACTGGGCCCAGCATCGCTAAGATATTCGGACTCTCCGGAAAGCCAGTGGCAGACGAAAAGGGAGTTTTGCCCAGGGTCACAGAAACCGGGATCAAAATAATCTCAATGAACCTTCTTCTTGATACTCCAGATACCCCCGTGATCTGGCGGGGGCCGATCATCAACGGAGTAATTCGCCAGTTGTTCAACGACGTTAACTGGGGAGACCTCCACTTCCTGCTGGTCGACCTGCCGCCGGGCACGGGTGATGCACCCCTGACGGTGTTCCAATCTCTACCCGTGGACGCAGCGGTCATCGTGACAACTCCGCAAGATTTGGCAATGCTGATCGTGCGAAAGGCGATCAACATGGCAAAGCAACTCAGCATCCCGATTGCTGGCATCGTGGAGAATATGAGTTACATGAAATGCCCGCACTGTTCTGAGAGGATCGAGATGTTTGAGAACTCGAACGTCGAAGCTGCAGCTGCAAACCTCCACGTCGATTTTCTGGGAAAGCTCCCGTTTGACCCCAGGGTCAACAGACTCGCCGACGCTGGGAAAATCGAGGAATACTCGTCGAATGAAACCGCGATGTTTGTCAGGAACGTGCGATCTCAAGTCGGGAAGCTTGCGGGAATGAGTGCCACGCCGATCGCCTGGAAAAAAGCTGCAAGCAATTCTTCTTGACTTTTTGCGGGACAAATATGTCTGTGCTAGATTAGCAGATATATATCTACCACCCGCCGTCAATTACAGCATGGAATAGACTGAAATGTCATTGGGACCAGGGAACTCCAGTCGGAAAGCAAAAGAGGGGATGCCAAGAAGCTGACGGACATCCGTAAATCTGGGAAGACTGATTCGTACTCTCTAGGATCAACAGAACATCTTGAGATCCGGATGAAGAGAACTCTCCACCTTCGAGACCTCTTTCGACCTGATTCGTCCAAGGTGATTTATCCCAGAGGGATACTAATGAAGATAG
>JBOGRL010000311.1:0-7991 GCA_050749505.1 Nitrososphaerales archaeon | reverse complement strand
GGGGATGGATGGTGCTCGAAGCAGCAGGTCTTGTCTATGCCAATAACCAGAGCTATTTCGCCAACAGGATGCTTACAAACCATTCGAACGTGACAGCAGCGAGCGCGGCCGCTCTGGTCCCATCGTTGCAGCTAGGACAGATACAGTTCCTGCTCGTCTACAAGTCAGACATAGCGTCAGAGCGTCTCAATCTGATTCAGCTGGCTGGTGGAATCAACCTTGGATATTCGACATACGACACATTCTATTCTCAATTGACCTACCAAACTGCGTCCGGGTTGCAGAGAGGGAGGGCCATACAGCTCTGGCTTACAGTCCCTAAAGATAGCACTGACACGAATGACTCTTTGAGCTTTGTTGTGTACGTCATCCAAAACTTTCAAGCAGTCTTGAAGAACTTTGGACTTGATAACATCACTCCGGTGCAGCTTTACAACGATACAGGGTACAGCGTGCCTTCTCAACTGTCTTCCCTCTTGGCACAGGGCGCTCTGGAGTACAGTGGTGCATTGTGAGAATTCCGCGGGATGCAAATTCAGGTCTGAATTGGATCCAGAATCCAAACTAGAAGAACGAGAAGGTAACTAGGAAGTCGGTGGTCTTGTCCCCAGTGTCAAGTTGACATTCGCATACTGCCCCGACCTGATTATCTCAACGTTGATCATCTGACCTGAAATGGTATGCTCCTCAAGGTAGCTGGCAAGCGCATTCTCGTTGATTATCCTAGTTCCATTTATTCCAACGATAATATCCCCACCGATGAGATACTGCGATCCTTCGATTGTCACGGTCTTGGTTCCTCCTACGATCCCCGCCTGGGCTGCGGGACCGTTGGGCACGACTGTTTCGATTAGAGTGCCATAGGTCACATTTGCTCCTGTCGCTTGGGCGAGTTGGTAGTTCATATCGACCTCTTCGACCCCCAAGTAAGAGTGTTTATCATAGGAACCGTTGGTTATGAGTGCGGGTAGCTCTCTGATTATCGTGTCAGCGGGAATAGCAAACCCGATTCCTTGGGATCCGCTGACGGTAGCTGTTGTTATGCCAACAACCGAACCGTTGGCGTTAAGCAATACCCCGCCGGAATTGCCAGGATTTATGGGTGCGCTGAACTGTACCACGTCCGCAATGCTAAAGTTTCCTGCTGTTGGATCCTGAATTGTCTCGCCAAGCTGGCTGATGATTCCAAAGGTCATTGTGCCCGAAAGTCCATATGGATTGCCAATCGCCAAGACATACTGCCCGACAACGAGTGAAGCAGAGGTGGCTAGGGCAAGAGGATGAAACTCAGACACGGGTGCCTGTTGCGTCGTAACGATGGCAAGATCGCTGTATGGGTCTGCTCCGATCACTTTTGCAGGGTAGGAATCGCCGTTTGAGAACGTGATCGTCAGATTCGATGTTGCTCCCGCAACATGGTAGTTTGTAACCACATAAAACGCGTTTGAATATTTGACGACGAATCCAGAACCCAACACCTGCTCAGTTGCAGATTGGGGACCAAAGATGGTGTTTGTCGTACTTACCTGGACTCCTTGAAGCGTAACTATACTTTGATTTGCATAGGCATAGATCTGCTCGGGGTTGAGCCCTTGGGTTGAGACATTTCCGAAATTGACGATTGAAGTTGCGTATGCTGTCTGTGTTACAGTCCTTGTCGTGCCGGTCTTGGAAGCAAAGGTGGTGCTAAAACTGATCACGGTGACAATAAGCAATAATGCAATGACGGCGATGACCGCAACTAGGATTCCCGCAGAGACGATAACACCCGAGCCAGAGTAATTGCGCTTTCTGATTCTCTTGTTCAATTGGTTTTTCGCGTTCAACATGATTTGCCGCCTTTTTTTATTATCTGAAATCTTTTATTCCTTTTTTCTTGGTGATTTGGAGTCGACAAAAGCTTCTGAAATTTGTTGTACCAAATCTATTGACAACTTCAATCAGCTCTTTTGATAGAAAAGGTGAGTGTCCTCTCTTTCACGTCTAATTCATAATAATCCCGGAGAGGCTAATTTACAGTTTTTCCGAGAATGTTCCCAAATCTCTGCAAGATTACGTTCGGTTTCAGTTTACAGACGAGCAAAAGAGCGGATATCCTGTAATTAACGGACAGGAAAACGAGATTCATGGTCGCCTCTTAACTCTCTCAATTCAAAGATGAATCTTGAGCTATCCAAACCTTCAATACCGCTTGAATAACGCTCATGGACTCAAACCTGAGAACGTTTTTGCTGATGCTTGGAAGGCATACCAAACAACGATTCCGAAGACTGTCGGAGCTGTTAATCATGTTGCCAAGTGCGGAATCGTCAAGGTTCATGCGACCAATATCAGAATCGAGCGAGCTAATAATACTGTAAGAGAGAGGACCAAAGTGCAAAGAGTACCAAAGTGCAGAGAGGATAGAAATCTAAGGGAAGCCCCGGATTTCAGAGGGTCAAAGAATCCACACCATAATTTCGCAAAGCCTCACATGTGATTAGAAGGCATGACTCCAGCTCAAGGAGCTGGGATCAGAATGAACAGTAAGAAAAATGTATGGAATTATTAGAGAGAACAGCTAGAAAGACTCAGTATGTGGCAAAGAGCCTTTGTTGCACTAGTGATTGTATCGGCTCTCTTGGTTTTCTTTCTTCTCCCTGTTCAAGCCGAAACAACCCCTGATGGATGCGTTAATTGCTATGCACATTACGAACGTTCGCTCAGCTGTCAAGCGGTTCCTATCGGCATAGCATATTGGGAAAGCGGACTGAATGAGCTGACATTAGGGTGCAGCGGCCCAATCATTCCTTGACACATACCAAAACTTCCCTTCACCCGACATGAAAGGGTTTGATTTTTCACCCGATAACGAAAATGAAACGATTGTTGTAGGATGGTCACTGGTATCGCCGCAATGATACCTGTCAAGAATACCTCCATCAAATGTGCTCGCACCGCCGAAGGCCGTCGCAGTCGCTCCGAAGAAAAGAAAAGCTCCAGAAAGGATCAGCATAATCGAGAGGAACGTGGACAAACCACCGCCTTGCTGACGATAGATTGGAAAGTTCTCCGCCGAGGTCATTCATCAAAAAATCTGCATGGTTGATATATTTTGGCGCTTTCTGTCCAATAAAGTGGATTCAAGAATGATGAAAAGCGATTAAGACTAAAAAAGAAAACGCGTAGCTGCAAGTATGGTTCAGAGATCAAGAGTGCGGTTGTTTTGTTTCTTTGCGACGCCACTTTCACACGTTATGAATCAAGAACATTGTATTCCACTCTTCTCTATTGTTCTCTTTCCAGCACTCTGATTTCATAGTATTGACACAAGAAAGTTGGGAAAAAATTCGATCTGATCATGCTGTCAAGCTTCACATGACTCTCTAATTCTTTAGTGTTTTTCCTCTTCCATCGTCAGTTCTTGAAGATGAACTGCTCTTTTGACTGGAACCCGAACCACTCTTGGGAAACGTTTTTACACCTTTTTAACGATACTCAATTACGTAGCGTACGATGTCAGACCTGATCACTCCGGTGATTGTAGCAATTTTTGGAACTGCCACGATTCTTGTTGTAATGGGATTTTTCCTTGTCAGGCGAAGGGAAAGCAGGCCAAGATTTGAAACTCAGGACTATTACAAGACCTACAAAAGAAACGACGAATATTCTGGCGTGGGTTCTCCATTCAGACAGAATCCTCCGTCTCGGGATCGAAATGAACAAAGAATCGTCGCCGGCGTTGTCATCGGGATATCCGTGGCGGCAATCATTGTATCGACCGTGTTTGGAGCGGTTGAGGGCCTCTTGCTTTTTATCTCACTGCCGGTAATCATGAGGTTTGTCCGAACGCGCAGAGAAGCAAGTAGTAGGCGGAATGCGGCTCAAGACGAGAATCACCCATCGTACTAGTCCTCCCTCGCGTGAGGTTATCTCCTCCAGACACCAAAACAAAAACCCGTGAAAAGGTGGAAAATCCTTTCCATCCATGCAAGAAGAATACGCGATAAGCTGCGATGACGAACACGGACTGGTCTTATCAAACTATCACGCACTAGACATTTGGGAAGCACTGGGCGATTTGATTGAAATCTTGCGAAAGCAATCCAATTTTTCTAGTCAAGAAATGTTGTTTTCGTGGAAAGAGAAACCGCGCCACCATGCCCAGGCACGAGAGCCGTACGCTTGGCGCGCCGCGATGGAAGAGATCAAAAACTCTGATCTCCCGGCAAAATGTGCCGACGTTAAAGATAGATTTGCCGCGACGCTAATGTCAGACAAGCCAGTCATGCTTAAAATAGCGGGCGAGATAACAAGCTGTTTGATGCACTCATACTCTTCTCGACACAGGCTGAGCTTTTCTCAAAGGGTCTCGAAAGTCCCGTCCTGATTTGCCTTGTAAAACCTGTCGACCTTCGAATTGAAGATTCCTGCTTCGACAACACCCGGAATCGACTTGATCTGTGATTCGACTTTGCTTGGGTCAGAAATGCCTTCCTTGAATTGACAATCTAGAACAACATTTCCTGACTCTGTAAAGAAAGGATATCCCTTGTCCAATTTTCGAAGCGAAGGCTCAGCTCCCAATTGATTTCTTATCTTGTGTTCAACTGCAAGTAGTGAGAATTGTATTACTTCTACAGGCACGGATCTGTTCAGATTTGGAACGTATTTTGAATCATCAGCCAAGATATAGCATTTTGTTGCAGAAGAGATTATGATTTTTTCTTTGAGCAATGCCCCACCTCCGCCCTTGATCATAGATCTCGAAGAAAGTGAAATCTGATCTGCGCCATCTACTGCAACGTCTATGATTGCGGGGCAGTGGGCCGAGTCTTCTGCGATTGTGAGGCCATTCACTTTTACTAAAAGCCAAGATTGCAATGATGACGGAACAACAGTGATTTCAATGGAATCTTTCTTCACGCGTTCCCCGAGCGCCTTTGCAAATCTTGCTACAGCAGAGCCGCTTCCCAGGCCGAGGATTTCAGAACTTCTAACCAGATTACGAGCAGCGCTCTTTGCCATTCTCTCGAAAGCGGAGTCCAGTCCCGAGCTCAATGCTAACCTTCAACGTCTAATTTTTCTAGTCTGTCGAGCGCATCAAGCAGTTCCTTTTGGAGCTCCTCTACCTTGCCATCACCTGTTCTCTTTCCGAGGGAGAAACTCTGATCTGGCATCACTTGCGAAGATCCGGTGTTCCTGATAGACAAAATAGCTGTTTGTTGCTCCTGCGCGGCATGGGAAGTGATTGATGGGATACTTGATTCAGCTTCCTTTTGCAGCAGGTCTGAAATATCTGGAACTCTTCTCTTTTCATCATCCGGCTTCGCAGGTATTTTTGCTTCTGAAGTCTTCTTGTTGAGCATTTGTTCGATCAGGGGCTCCGCGACTTGTTTTGTACTTTCGATTCTCTTCTCGATAGCTTCCATCTTTTGATTAACAAGCTGCAGAAGCTGATTGCGAAGAGTCTCCAGGTCTCCAATTTGTATGAAAGCATCTATCTTGGATATTTTATCCTCGAGTGACTTTAGCTCCGCCTTGTACTTGACCCCAAGAATCTCGCGTTCTTCCTTTGTAATTTCCCCAGCTGCCTCGGCTTCGTATAACCTAGTCAGCGCAGCGGAAACAAGTTCTTTCTCTAACAGCAGGGTGCGTAACTCTCGTTTTCTCTTCTCAAGTTCATTTTTCGGAATCGAAATCGCTGGGGCCCTCTTTTCGTTTTCATCCTGGGATTCAGCTTCTTCTTTTTTGGATGAATCTTCCTTCTTCTGAGAGCCCGAATCACCAGTCCTTCTGGAGCTGAAATAAACAGCTAGCGAGCCCGCAGCAGCACCCAAAGCTGCACTTCCGACTGAGATTACTATCTCGGTTGCGGACAAGAAATAGTTCTATTCCCTTTTTTGGGCCATTAGCCACGGTAGCGCGTCATCCATGCGTACGAGCGCAACTTTGGGGAAGCGCCAAATCCGCAAGATGAACATCTCTTGTATCGCAGGTGAAACGCGTGATGACCGCAACGCCTACATCTAATATGGGTCTTTTTCCGACCCATTTTACCCATCGATGATGTTCCTCTCATGATCTTTTGACTCTCCTAGTTGATCGCAAATGTTATTTCAGGCTTAGCTTTTTGGGGGCGGCGATATGATGACCACATTGTCTCCCCTGACAACGATGGTTCCAAGCGAATTGGCCTTGCCTTCCTCGACTATTTCTTCAGAAGATTCTAGCAGTAGGTTCATGTGTTGATCAAAACCCTGAAGATTACCTCTGATCACCTTACCTCCCTTGAGTTTGATCAAGACTATTTTCCCGACGCTCTCGTCCAACACCCGGACTGCCATATCTTGTGACAAAGTGTGTAATCTTACTCGGTCGGCCTTGCGCCTAGACTGTTGTCCAATGAAGTCTTATTAAGCATTGTTTGATTATAGTACAATTCGCGTCTAAAACGCTGTCAAAATTGAAAGTTTATCATCTTTCAAAGTCCGCTAGGGATGAGCTTGCCGAGAATCTCACAAAGATCTTGGGAGGACATCAGATCAAATCCAAGGACTTGAAAACTGCAGAATCGGATGACCCAAATTTTACAATTGTCTTTGACGAGAAAGAAAAGATCTATTTGGGAAAGAAAAATGACTCTTGTGATTACTTTCCTCTACTCAAGGATGAATCAATACTGCCCAGTTTGCCTGTAGTTACTGTCGACAGTGGCGCGATAAAGTTTGTTTGCAATGGCGCAAACATAATGCGGCCTGGAATCTCAAAGATAGATGGCGATTTCCAAGGAGGGGGGCTATTGCTAGTCAGGGAGCAAAAATATGGAAAAGCAATAGCAATCGGCAGGGCAACAACTGCCCGCCTGGAGATGGAGTCTGCGACAAAAGGGGCGGTTGTAACCAACCTGCATTATGTTGGAGACAAGTTTTGGGACATGCTCAAAGAACTTCCTAACTAGGTTGTAACAACGGTTTTTAATGAGGAGTTGACTGATATTTCAGTAGAAGTTAGGTATTTTTGACTACTACCAGCGGCGGTATATTGGGCGGTCAGGCTGCCGAGACTATACACCCGTCACCACAGATACTCCTCAAGGCCTTTCCTCTTAAAAATCTTAACGAAATCGTGCAGATCAAAGAAGATATCAAGAACAAAACTATTGTGATCCTGAAGATCACTCCACTTGCGCAAAGAAGTGTTGAAGATCTTAAATCAACAATCGAGCAATTGACTGATTTTACACTTTCATTTGGCGGTGACATTGCGCGATTGGGCGAGGAAAGGATAGTTATTACGCCACCCGGCGTCAAGATCTGGCGCGGAGAAAAATCGAGCGAATCTAGATAAGTCCCATCAGCGAATCTTGATTGCTTCCTCTACGGTCGGATGAAACACGGGAAGCTTGAACATTCTTGAAAGATTGTAGGAAAGACTTTCGCATTTTCTCTTCTCGCCGTGGTTTACAAAAACCCGTTGCAGTTTTGGTCTGAGCTTTTGCACGAATCGGATGATTTGATTATAGTCGCTGTGTCCTGAAAAGCCCTCAAGCCTGTTGACCTCACAGTTGACATCGATCAGTCTTATCTTACCGCCCTCGCCGAGAAGGCTCACCTGCTTTGATCCGTCAAGTACTCTTCTTCCCATTGTTCCTTGAACTTGGTAGGAAACAAAAAGTACTCTGTTCTTATCTGAGCTTGCTAGCTGCGAAAAGTATTCGATGACCGGCCCACCCTCGAGCATTCCCGATGTTGCCATAATTATCGCCCCGCCTTCTCTCAACGCTTCTTCCCTGTTGCTCGGGTGCTCAATGACGGTAAAGTATTCCGAATTGAACGGGTTCGAATCTTCTTCCAGAATTTTGGACTTTAGCTCGCGAGACAGGTACTCTGGATAGGCAATGTGAATGGCAGTAGCTTCTGAGATCATGCCTTCGATGAAGACAGGCGCCTCGACAAGTTTCTTTTCGCGCATATAGTGGTCGATGACTATCATTATCTCCTGAGCTCTAC
>JBOGRL010000310.1:0-3368 GCA_050749505.1 Nitrososphaerales archaeon | reverse complement strand
GGTGAAGCGCTGCACAACGGACTCAATAGTTTTGTTCGATAAAGTCAAGCCAACCGCCGTAGACGAGATTGGTTTCTTTCGCGTCCCTGATACGACCGCCATGCTCGTCTTCGATTTCGACATGGTCAAACTCCACTTTATCACCCATTAACTTGCCGAATAGTGTGGCCCGCGGTGGTGTTGAATCTCCCTTTTCGACCGCTTCGGGAAAGTCTGGAACAAACGACAAAATAATATCATCGCCTCGGTTTGAAAGGTCGTAGCCACCATGTTCTCTGGCATATCTTTGCAATTTTTCGAACGTGACTTTGGGTTTCTCTTCCTGTACCATCGTGCGGTTTTCTACCTCTAAAACTAGTTCGACATCGTCATCGATATATCGACGTCCTGAATCAGTACCATGAATCAGTCACGATATCGGCCTCTAATAAAGTCTAAAGCGTGGAAGATTGTTTCCAAAAAGCAAGTGATTCTTGACAAATGCATTTCCCAACGTTGACCCCTCTGCTCACCCAATCTCAAAAGATACTATTCGGTGAAGAGTTCCGGCTCGCGTCTAAGAAACCGGGACGACGCGCGCGCAAAATGAAACCCATATCACACTGGGATAATGAAAAGCTTCCCGATTTCAGGATTTTTCTAAACATCCTTGAAATGCGGCAACTTGCTGTTTTCTGGAAAGCTCATCGTCATTTTTTGTCGAGAACGATCCTCATTCTTCATTTTTTTCACGACTAGATCATCAATGAAATGCGGAGATACAGGCATTAGCTTTAGTACCTCCCCTAGGGGGTCTCCACTATTCTATTCCAATATGGATTCCTGCACGGAAACCAAAATAGATTTATTACAAGAATTGAATGTTGGAAATTCATTAGGGCGGTATTGCAGTTGCGCAAATGTTGAATATATACGCTGGATTCTGCCTGGCTTATAAGACAGAGTTTGCGAGCTCGTTTTTCTTTCGGGGCGCGATCTTGAGTGCATCTTTGAGTAACAGATTCGACAGAGCAAAAAGGATACAGTGAGAGAAGGACCAAAGTTCAAAGGGAGTCTGTGAATGAAGTATGTAGCGAAAATCAGAAGAAATGAGGATTGATCATGATTCAGTAAAACCGTACTTTGCTTCTTTGACGAATCAGACGCTACCCGAAAGAGCTAGAGCCAGAGGAAAGCAACCCGGGATGAATTATCGAGTTGGGCTGTTACAATACTAAACGAACACCCCGCTATGCTGAGAGCGAAAAATTGCTGATCTTGTGAGGAACTCTACGATATTAAATCCGCGAATTTCAATCAGAAGAATGGAGCGAAACAGTGCGTGAGTGATATAAATAACTCGATATCGACTTCGATATAGTAAACTTTACGAAATTCTGTTGAAAATATTACTTGGCCGCTGTGAGCTCGACTTTCGTAGACTCTGGGTAAATCGAATCAATTTTCTGGCACTTGGAAGCGTTAAGGTGATGGGCACCTGCAATGCAACTAACGGAGTCTAACACCATGGAGTATGTATGCAAAAAGTGTTCAATGTAGCTGATTATTTCACGCTCGACAAATTGGCAGTGAGCAACGTCGTCGCATGCCTCGGTGTTGTCCGTTTTGGACAATGCTGTTCGATATTTTTTCTAGCATGTTAGGGGGATTCTTTTGTTGTTGTCCGTGATTTGGACGATCGGCATTTGTTCGAGCTTTTTCACTTTACGCAGGAGCAAGACTCCCAACAATGGACAACATGGGATTTGTTTGAGCACGGCCCAGCATGTACCACAACGTGTTGTCCGCAGCTACGCAATTTGTCAGCAAAGCTTGATCGCCAAATTTTATTGGAGGTTTCTAGTTCTAAAAATTCATGAAGCAAAACAGGATAACCTGTCCTAGGTGCAACCGGCCGGCTTGGAAACCAGATAGGGTGATACGAGTGGGGAAGAATCCCGAGAGGAAGTATTCGTACTTGAGATACAGGCATCCAATTGACGGCAGAACCAAAAGGAACAAGACTTGCTATCAGTCAATAGGCGAAACGCGCGGAGGCATTCCAGCAAACTAGCGTCGCTTTTCACTCCAGATTCTAGCACTTGCTAGGGCAGATTTCCTGATCGTGGAATCAGGTAGTGAACATGCTCCGCAAGGGATTCTCGCAGTTTCATTGGTTTAGCAAAATTCGTGATTAGCAAGAAAAGAGATTTTTGGGTCATTTTTTGATTCAAGAAACCCTTTCTTTCTGTTAGAGTACTCAGGAAAGGATTATCGACAATGTCAGAAGCTGTCCGACTCCCATTCTTTATCGTCGCCGTCCTCTTCCTTTTGTCGCAGCATCGATTTTCCTGCATCTTTGACTGGCTTTGGATGCTCCTGCGGTTCACGGTTTGGGCGCAGATCCATCTGCTTTGTGGATTCGGGAGTGCCTTCCTGAGAATCAATCAGTTCTACAATTTGCTCTCCGATCGACCGCGATCCAACTGAAGAGAGAATCCTGACGCCGTAGGCCTTGCTAACCGCCTCTTCTTCCTTTGACGGGGGAGTGAGTGCGATCAAAAGAGTGAATGTAGGATCAACGTCGTATTTCTTGGCAAATAATCCAATGATATCCTCTTCACTCGGTTCGAAAGTAAAGTTCGCAACGACCAAGGCAGACCCCTTCCTTGCAACGATGTCAAAGTTATGAGTTGCCCCAGATTTGACGACGAGATCACGTTTGAGCCCTGCGTCAAACGCGTTTTCTCTCAGGGTTGCTAAAATTGAGGCAAGCGGGAGCGTTCCCTTCGCGACGATGCTCTTCGTCTCTTCAGACAACTCAAATTCGTATAGCGGCTCGTACCTTGCCTCTTTGTACGTGAAAACGTCGTCGCAAGAATTACATTTGTGGCTCATGCGCGGCGCTTCAAACCTCGATCCGCAGGAGTTACACTCAAAGCTCGTCCCTATCTTCCTATAATCGACCTCGCCGACTGTATTCTTGCACTTTGGACAGGTCAGCAAGGTACCCTTTTGGAACTTTTCTTTTGAGCCGATATAGCCGCATCTGATGTGCTCGATTATTGAGGCCTTTCCAATGTCAAATGATGAGCACCTCGGGCAGTTATATTTGGAATAAACCGACGGGCTGCTGCATGTTGGGCAAGCGATTACCTTGTCGAGGAGCTTTGACTTGAGAATCCCCGCGTTAGTCAGTTTCTCCAGCAGTGAGGTGATTTCGGTTTCAGTCTTATGAGGAAATAGTCCAGCCAAAGAAGGGTACGTAATGCCTTTGGTAACAAGCTTGGGTACGATCGAGTAAACTCCTTGGTCAACCATCCTCTGGATCATTGACTGGACGTCGCGGTCCATCATCAATGCCGCACTGTCTGACCCCACGCTTTGCC
>JBOGRL010000309.1:0-2927 GCA_050749505.1 Nitrososphaerales archaeon | reverse complement strand
GGAATCAACTGGCAAAGCATAGCTAGCACAAACGGGATCTACGCTCCATATACAATATACGTGGGCCATCAACTGACGATACCATAATCATCATAGTCCAAAAAATGGCAGGCAATGAAAGTGCCTGCTTTTTCCTTTTCTTTTTTTTGACTGTACCTTATTTCTGATTTCTTCCTGTCAAGTTCCTCGAATAGTCCGTTTTTTTAAGACGATGTTGAAACCTCATCCAACTTTGATTATCGTCGGAAGACTCGACGCCGCGATAATGGTGCAGAGATACTGCTTCAATTCAGTATTAACTGGAGTCTCTGAATAAGGGGATGGGGCGAGCCTAGGAGCAGAGTTTTCCTTTCAAAAAAGGATCAAGTCAAAAAAAGGAATAAACGGTGTCAATCTAAGGATCACAATGATTCTGTGGCCTCATGTCCGAGCTAATAATTCATCAAAAGTGTCAGCGCTGCAATCAACGGGCCGGGAAAAGGAATTGAGGAAGGAGTCAGGAAGGAACAAGCCAAGTTAGATGGCTTGGAAGAAGGCAGAATATGAATGATTCGACGATCGCGCTGAAGATCCCCACCTAACAGCGAGTACTTGCAGTTGATATTTGATGGCTGAATCTCTTTAGTAATTGCTTCTTTTAAAAAAAGTCTCATTGCTGTTAAGCTAATCGGACAAACTCCTATGAGCATAACAGAGAATTCTTCTATAAGTCTATCATGCAAATGCTAAATGCCGCTGAACAAACTGCTCAAAGCATCTGACGGTATTCAACATGCGAAAGGAAGATTACGCGTAGATTACGGGCAAGTTGATCAACATAGAACAGACAGAAGCAGACGACGATATTGATGAGGAGTCGTCATCGCTATCAGGAACATGCATCGCACCAAAGGAAGTCGTTCGGGCAAAGCGACAATCGGTTGCGAAGATGTTCGGGAGCCACGATTGGGTAGTCGACGATGGCAAGATGTATGGCACGGAGGGCGTGCTCATACACTATCACTGTTCAAGATGTGCTGCCGAGGGCTTTTCGACAATAATCAGCAGGGCCGACGATGAAAAAAACAACAGCGACTACTCTTGACGCAAAGGACGGCCACTATAGAGTCCTCTCGTTACACCTGCTACCGTCTTGCCGTGCCTTTTTTGTTTTACATGTAGACTGTCCGAATTTACTGCACCGTACCCATATCCTTCGAGCTCATCGAGAAATTTCCACTCTTTCTTGACATCAACAGCTCCCCTGATTCTTCGCAATCTCGCAATCAGTTCGTTCTTCTGCCGCGCAAAGTCGGAAGGGATGTGCATCGTGATCAAGTAGCCCTTCGTTCCAAACATGTCCTTCCAGTCCGTCGGATAGGGCAGATTCGCGGGCACAAAATCTAGCGCCAAGAGCTCGTCCGTGGTTTTGCCGTCAGCAGCCTTTCCCTTGAAGAAATAACCCAGATAGCCAGAGCTGGATTCTTCCTGTCTCCTCTTAGGCGGAATCAGTCTAGCGAGAAAGCTCGGATCATGAGTCCGTCCTAACACCGTGAATGTCCGTCCGCCGTATCTCGCAGCCGAGCGTTCTCTCGCGCCTGTTTCGCGTGGATTTCTAACTCTTCGCCCAAAATAGCCTGCTATGTAAACTTGAAGTATCGAGCGCTCGGGCTTGTATCCGAACAGATATAGATATCTTCGAATTTCAAGAATGCGACTACTTGGCAACTGTTCTTTGATCACAGATTCTGTAACGACCTGAGTACGTGCCTTTTTGCGTCGCAGCGTTTCTGAGGACAAGACCAAATCGTAATCTGTAAAGTGGCTCAAAATTATCTAGGTTTATGCAACCTATCTAGCGGTCAATGTTCGTGTTTTACGAAAACAATTTCTCCTACCCGAAAGGGCAAATCCGTCACGAAGATATAGAATACAAGCCTAGAAATTGACCCCAAGAGCAGTACTCGGCGATGCGAACGAGCAATAAATCTAGTACTTCTGATTAGTAGAAACTGTTCTGAATAATTTATAGAATTGGCACGCCTACTAACCAAGCTGGGTGTCAAGGCATTGAGCATCAATCAGGACGAGGAACGCAAGGACTATGTCGAGAGAGGCGTTACTCCGACCGTCTCGGCGACCGTGCCAGAAACAGAAAACACAGTAATCCAAAGGCAACCCATTGCACAAATTCCCGCAGCTTCGCCTCCTCCGATTGAAAAAAGGGAATCCGTCGTTCGCCGCAGTGAGACAAACACTGGTGCCCTGATAGCAATCATAATCGGCGCAATCATCCTCATATTTGGGTTGTACCTGGTCTTCTCGCAGATGAAATTCTTTCCGGCACCGTGGTCGTACATCATAGTTCTCATTGTCGGCTTGATACTGATCGGCGTGGGGGCAAAACTCGTATCTTCAAAAGCCACCGTGGCTTCGATCTGAGTGAGCGAAACATTTCATTCTTTCAGCAAACTCCCGATTTTTCGTTTCCTGCCTAGTAGTCAAATGATGAGGGCCAAACCTCAACTTGGATTAATAGAATTTCGGCTTGCAGAGCCTGCAGATCTTATTTTCTCTCTTTCAAAAACCGTCGGATAACAATCTGTTCAGAAAAATATCTCAGGGGATCAGCTGTGTTTGCAAAGTATCTGACGCTGAGAGGTCAAGAGAGAATGATTCGAACAAAACTGCAACTGTCTGCTAGCAGAAGTCGCTCCTTACCACGCCCTCCCGTGAGTCCCTTGCGCAGAGTTTGGAAACTGCGATCAGACGCCCTAGTTCTTCGCAAGCAATAGCCCAAAACAATGGGGGATGGGGCACATCAGGCAAAAGTTCGATGATTGTGGCGAGTTACTCACCACTGCGTCTTCAGAGCGCATCCCGAGACGAATGCAAAAATCAACATTTAGCTTCTCGTCAGAACCCCGTTGCAGCCATGGGCCAAGAAC
>JBOGRL010000308.1:0-3708 GCA_050749505.1 Nitrososphaerales archaeon | reverse complement strand
GGCAAGTAGAAGAAAACTCGATCGAATATATCCGAACGCAAGACTGATAAAGGGATATTTTGAACATTGGAGGTTAATACTACTTTCACATATAAATTTGGAGTCTAGGTGCAGAAGTACGAGTGGTTCTCATTGAGTAAGGTAAAGAAAATCGCCGAAGATTTTTTGGCAAAATACCCGACGATGTTTTCAGCAGATTTCGACAATAACAAAAAGGCGCTAGATCAGATAGCTGTAATCCGGAATAGATCTCTTCGGAACCAGATAGCGGGCACGATTGCGGTGATGGTTCGCGAAAATGCGCCGGCAAAGACCGAAACAGGTGAATTGACCGTCAAGGACGGGTTTGAGAGTTCTGAAGCCGGTCTTGCTGCGGCATCTGCCTCTGCAGAACAGGTTTCTCCAGAAGCGCAATGATCGAAAATAGCTTCAAACCAGATTTCTAGCACTACGGGCGGCTCCTCCGCTTGCAAGTAACGGTACATGGCGGCAAGGTCGTCGATCTCACGATTGTTCCTTTGATTCAAATAAAACCGCACGAAGATACCGTACCCTTTCTCCTTGATTCAATAAAAAGAGACATGAAAAGAACCGGGTATCAACGAGACCCAATCTTGACAGACAGGAAAACGCATCTTGCTTTTGATGGAACACACAGATTCAAGGCACTATCGGCTATCGGGGCAAAGTATGCTCTGTGCGCTCAATTCAACTATCTTGGTCCCTCCGTCAAACTTGAACGATGGCTTAGATATGCAATCGCGCCTAGTCAAGATTTGATTTCCACGATCGCTTCTGTTTTTCACATGAGGCGATCCTCCAGCATTAGGCGCGCCATAAGCCAAGTTGACAACGGTTCCAGCGGTGTGGCGCTTTTATCCACGAACAAATCTCTTGTTAGTCAAGATGCACCAGATGCCTTGCACGTCTATCGGAAGCTACGGAGGATAGACAAGCTGTGCGAAAATGAAAATGTAGACCTGCAGTTTGCAGCAGAGTCACAAAAGTACGATCTATTCTCTTCGAAATCCATTTTTGTTCTCTATCCAATGAAACTTTCAAAGAAAGACGTTCTCCGAACGGTAAAAAATCACGGTGTCTTTCCTTACAAGACAACAAGGCATATTGTCCCGGTAAGGCCCATGGGAATGTATTTCCCACTCGAATGTTTGCAACGGTCAACACTTACCGAATGTTCGGAGAAGCTCGAACAAATTGTAAAGTTTAGTAAGGTTAAGCTCAAACAAAGAAACGTCTGGTATGAGGGAAGGAGATACTCAGAACGGCTCGCAGTTTTCACAGGGATCTCCTGAGGGGACTGTTTTGGTGAAGATCGTGGGAAGCCTCGGCAAACTTCCCGACGGGAGAAAGCTTGAAGCACAAATTATCAAGGGACCCTCAACTGTGGGTTCACTTCTCGGCATTCTTCAAACACAGCATGGAATCGAAATCCGCCGTGATAGCACGCTTGTAATAGTAAACGGCGTTGAGGCGAGAGCGCTTTCCGACCTGGAGACAGTTGTCAACCCGGGAGATGAAGTTGTCCTGGTGCCGATGTTTCACGGCGGTTAAAAGACGCTTGAAGTTTCTAACGCTCTCCTGGGACGAGATTTATACGAAATCAATCAGGTTGGCGAGTAAGCTCAGGCACGATGAAGACGGAAGCATAGATTGCCTGATTGGGGTCTCAAGAGGCGGACTGGTTCTTGCAAGGATCCTTTCCGATCTGCTGGACGTGCAAAACGTGATGATAACCAAATGCGAATACTACCTTGATTTGGGACAGAGAAAGAGAAAACCTGTCATTACCCAGAAGATCCAGGGCAGCATCGCCGGGAGAAACGTGCTCGTGGTTGACGATGTTGCTGATACGGGTGAAAGTTTGATTGAAATAAAGAAGTACATCAAATCAAAACATCCCAAGAGGATGAGGGTTGCAACGATTTACATAAAACCGCAAAGCAAAGCGCTCCCCGACTATTATGTCAGCAAGACTGACGCTTGGATCATCTTTCCATGGGAGCTGTACGAGGCGATGAAATCAATGTCAGCAAACAAAAAAGCAAACAACATGGGTCGAATGAAGATCCCACCAAAGTACCTCAAGATGATCTACGAGATGGATCATAAACTGGGTCAAACTAGCGCCGGTGCGGCTGCTTAGAGAGGTACTAACTTCAATCATGCTGGGTTCAGGGTGGGTTCGATATTTTGGCGATGACCATGGCCCAAAATATGGTTTTGCAAGAGCATACAAACTGGGGCGGTATTTTGATTTGAGAGAAGTTTCTAAGAAACTGAGTGGAGGTACGGTGATTTGCTCTCCCTCGCTCCTGGCTGGCCGAGAGCACATTGAAGCCATTTTGGTTCAAGCCAAAGAATACTGGTCGAGGAACCAGTTTCTTGCAAGGAACAAATCAATTGATTTGTTGATGAGGGCTACCTGCAAGCGCCAGATATCGGAGGCCGTTTCAGCTTCAGGGATATCCAACGTGGATCGAGTAGCTTTGTTCGGCTTGATTGAAAAAGCCGAAAGTATAGATGAATCGGAATCTACTTTGATGTCACAGGTGGGTACGCTCAAAAGACGCGACGAACTTTTGTTGCTCGATTCCCAGAAAGTAAAATTCCTGAAAAAGTTTCACGGCCTGCCTAACTGGCTTGAACGAGATCAACTTCTATCGATGCTCAGGGAGAGCTCTGTCACCTTGATCTTTTCCAAATAGTCAAGAATCTGCTTTTTAGAAATCGCCCCCTCCCTGACGACTTTGATGTGCCCTTCATTAGAAAGGTCCAAGATGGTTGAAGGCAGTTTTCTGCCTCCGCAACTGCCTTTCACGAGGTAATCTGCATTTTTCGCAAATTCAAGCAGCGCAGAGTCTGAGGGATCAACGAATGGTGAGTCGCCGGAAAAATTCGCGCTCGTCCCGATGAGACTACCTCCGCAAGCGGATATGAGCTTCCGACAACAGTCATGATCGGGGATGCGGATTGCAAGGGTTCGATCCTGAGTAATCAGCGGCTCTGGAATGATGATATTCTGCTTCATTGGAAGAATCATTGTGAGTTGCCCGGGCCAGAATTTCCGTGCGATTTGCTTGCTTATCTTGTTGAACACGACAAACCTTTCTGCAGCCGTTTTGGTTCGAAATAGAATTGGAAGCTTTTTCTCCATCTTTCTCTTCTTAATTTCAAAACACCTGCTCACACCAGCTCGCGACATAGGGCTAGAACCGACTCCAAAGACCGTATCCGTTGGAAATACCACCAGTCCGCCTTCAAGTACTCTCTTACCGAGTTGAAAAAGATCCGAATCGCAGGAAACTATTTCGAGCATCTTATTACATCTCCAAAGCACAATTCCGCGTATATTTGTCTCCTGCCAAAAAAATGTCAAATTGAGGGAAAACATTTATCTGAACGTTCGAATTGGTGAAGCGCGTCTCTGGTGACGAATTTGTCAGAAGAAGACGATGAATTAGGAGAAGATTACGACGACGATTTCGACGAGGGATGGGAAGAAGACTTTGACGAAGAAGATAGCGAGTAATGTCTTCATCTTCGCAGATTAATCTTTTACGCCACAGGCAAAAATAACTAACCACTGACGGCAAAAAAAAGTCATCAGAGCTTGATTCACCTATCAGAGACATAACCTGGCGTAAACGTGGGGATGCACTATTTTATTCTAAACACAAAGAACTATCT
>JBOGRL010000307.1:0-6969 GCA_050749505.1 Nitrososphaerales archaeon | reverse complement strand
AGAAAGGCGTCGTGGCAGCAGCTTTCTTCAGGAGATGTCAAAAGAGGCCGGAATCTTGAAACCTAAAAGAAATTCAAATAGACCCTATTAAAGCGACCCGCTAGGGTGGATTCATAGAGAACGGATGTCATTGTCCCACAGCCCCACACACCTTGAAGTATATCTTCTTGAGATTCACACAAATCAACGCTAGCATTAAGAAATGCCTGCATTCTACTAATTGTGCGTGCTCTAGTGCTCGAATATCAAATCCTGAACAATGGGCATCCAAAGCTTGAAAGTAGAATTCAAGAACTGCGGGCAAGCATCGCCCCCTTGTTCCCGGAGTTACGCAGTACTACGCTCCGAATCCGGATGAAGAGACTCCGCAGAGCAATCGCAGAATACGACTATCGCGCGCTAAGAATAGACATCGACCCGAGTCGTTTTGAGCCGGATAAAGACAACCTGCTGCCCTCGGTGCTGGCCCACGAAACTATGCATGCAGTGCAGCATCTAGAAAGGAGCGTTCCCTTCGGAGAAAGATCCTGCGACGTTTTCATGCTGGCGAGGCTTCCACCCGAATTATATCCGAAGACGCGTGACTTTTACGTTAAGGTGCCCCAGAGGATATTGTCATATCACCCCGAATTAATCAAAGAGATTGCGAGGGAAGCGCTGAAGAAGAGGGAGCGGGGAATCAGGAATTACATCGTCTGGTTTGAGAGCGAGTTAAAGGCTGCCAGGAAATAGTTGTTGTTTTTCTCTTGGAGACTACTTTGGAATCACTTCAACACCGGGCACTTTTAGCCGATTCTTCTCAATTCTCTTTGCGATGAACACGGTAATTTCAAACAAAACGTAAATCGGAACGATGATCGGGATGCTGCTGATGAACGTTGGGTCGGGGTTTATGATTCCAACAGCCAGGGCGACCAAGATGTAAACCCATTTCCTTGCGCTCGAAAGTTGTTTTGCGCTCAAAACTTTCAGTTCAACGAGCGGTAACAAAAAGACTGGGAAAGTAAAGGCAAATCCGGTCATCACGGGCACGAGTATCAGAAAATTGACGAAATCGGTGAGCGGAACAAGGTTAGCCACCCCCACTGGGCTGAAGAATGCCAGGAGTATCTTCATCACGGTGGGGAACACCACCAGCAGTCCGAATATCCCGCCGATTGCAAACAACACTGAGAAGGGGAGTACGTATTTCCGTACAGCTTTCTTTTCCCTGAAGTACAGGCCGGGGGCTATGAATCCGTAGATTTGATTGAAGATGATGGGGATTGTAACTATGACCGCCAGAGCAAGGGAGAGGTTGATGAACACAGAAATTCCCGTGGTGAGTGAGATACTGAAAAATTGAACACTTGGCGCATACACCGACTCGGCTCTGCGAAGCAGCGCGAGTACCAGAAAATCGTATCCAAAGAGCGACCCCGGCCCTCCAAATGGGTGAAACGGGTTTGGGAGAGAAGAAACTACGGCGAATGCGATGATGAATGCATACAGCGCTTTCTTTAGCCTGTTTGCCAGCTCCGCCAGGTGGTCGAAGATCGACATTCTTGAGCCTTCGACTGTAGTGTGTTCGTCTTCTGCTTGCTGCGGCTTCACGGACTCTGGCGAATCAGTCACAAAGCTGCCCCTTCATCCGACCTAGACTCATATTGACTGGCTAATAATAGCTATCCCGACGAACGACGCTCAGTAACCCGTCCTCAGAAGGCCGTAGTAGTCAAAAACCATTATCCCGTCGCTGTTTGCGAGGGCGTATTGGTACTGCGTCTCGTAATCCTGCTTGCTCGAAGTCGCAAGCGGCTCAACGCTCGCTATGATTCCGGGGTGAATGTACAGCTTGTCTGAAGCTAGATATGTTTCTAGAATCAGGAGATCTGGCTTTAGAGTGGTCGCAAAGTTTGTTGACGTGACCGCAGTCTCTCCTCTGTTGTAGTTTTGTCGCAACGTCGAAAGAAGGTTGTTCTGCGCGCTGCTGCTCAAGGTAGACATGTCCAAGTTTATTCCATCCTCGCCCAGCCCGTAAATCGAGGCGGGGATCTGCTGCGAGGACGAGGTGAAATAAAGGGCGAAAAATATTTTCAGTTTTTCAATGTGGGCCGTCTCGACAAAGTAAGTCAGGTTACTCTGCGAAAATAGCAACTCGCCGTTGCGGTAGACCTGAAAGAAGATCGTGTTGAAGTTGTTTGATTTCGCATAGTTTAGCAGCGCGGTATAGTTGGCGGTGCTGACTAGCGCGTTCCCCTGATTTACGTAGAGTATCACGCGCTTGTTGGACTCGATCGCCGTTGAGTTTGTGCTTGTTGTCTTTTGAGCCAAGAAAAACGAGCCCGCGGAGATCATGAGGATGATCGCAACTATAGCGACTATTACGAGTGGTGCGCTGGGGTTCCGCATCCTTCGGGGATGTCTGGGCGTCGCTTTTTTCTTTGAAATGAGAATCCTGCTGGACATTGCCCTTGTCTGTTCCCTTTGAATAGCGAATTTAAGTTGAGGGTCACGGTTTTTATGACAACGAGGGGAAGTCATCAAATACGAGAAAATTGGAAGGAATGCCCGTCCGATGAGGTTCAAAAAGCAGAGCAGGCGAGCGGTAGGAGGAAGCCTGCTAACTGCAGTCGTAGTCGTTGGGTTTGTGGGTGCCGTAGCGGCTGCACTGGTCTGGAGCTACATCACGCCCGCATCATCGCACGGAACGCAGCTAAGCTTCCAAGAGTTTGCACTATTCGGTGGTTCTGCATCTGCGCATTCTTTTACGGCTACTTGTGAAGGGGGCGCGCAGCTTGAGCTCTCGGCACAGAATCCCACGCCGTATCCAGTAACCATTCAAAACATCACAATCTACGGTTCTGGCCTAAGTAATGCGACGATTTACATCGAGCTATCAAACGGCTGCCTGACAATCGCAGAGAGTCCGCAGACTGTTCCCGCGGGTGGAGATTACCAGCTCGAGGGATATGTTGACGCACCAATCGCCTTCGGAACTACTTACAGATGCATCGTTGGATTCAGCAACGGGCAGAACTTGAACGAGACGTTGATAGCCCAGTCCTGATACATTTCAGCGTTGCATCAATAATATCATTCTCCTTGAGCCGCGGATACTTTTGTTCAGCATTTTTTTCTGGAGCTTTTGAGAAACAGACACTCACTCACTCACTCACGAGATTCCCGGTACATCATTATGAGAACTGAGAGTTCCCAGTCGAGCTAATTTTCTTGCACGCTTGTTTTGCGAACTAATTCAGATCTGAGTCGGTATTCCGTGATGATTTCCACAAAAAAAGGATTGACTCACTCTGCATGATTTTATTTTCTATCGCTATTCCTTCGGCAGAACATAATCTTCGTTGTTTATTGCGTGGAAAAACACTGGGACGTTTTGGGTCTTTGTTGCCCTGAAACTTGCGAGCATCCAGTCACCTGGTGCAAAGTTTAAGCTCCTTTCGAGCAGCGCGTCATCGATTGCAAAAGTGTCCCCGACAAGCTGCCTATCATAGGGCCTCGGGAGCGTTCCGACAAAGTAGCTGTGGATCTGGTGGAGCGCACTAGTGTTCAGGTGCGCGAGTCTCTGGGTCGAGATCCATCCGTGCAGGTGGTATTTCCTCCCATGTCTCAGCAGGCGCTCGACTGCTCTGCTGCACTCTGCCACACCTTCAACACCGCGCATCGCCGTGTCGTTCGGCACAAACTCCTGGGCCTCGTCAAACACAAAGAGGATCCTTGGATGGAGGTTGAAACTGTCTCTTCTTTCTGCAAACACTTTGTCGAGCAGCCTTCTCGCGATCTCCCTTGCTTTCTCTATCTCTTCGTTTATTACGAATAACCTGGGAGAATCCTTTGAGTGGCTGAGCACTTCGCCGACGATCGTATCCAACGAATAGCCTATTTCTTCTGGCTCGCCGATATCTTGCTCTATCCTGCCCTTGAGCGCGGTGACCAGCCCGTATATTGTGCTATTTTGCCGGACGCCAGAGGCTTGGAAGTAATCCAAAATCTCTTTTATGACCGGGAGGACTTCGCCGTCTATCTGCGAGGATGGCTTTTTCTTTGTCCTTTGGAGAAAGTGTTCGATTTGATCAATTACGTAAACTGCCGCCTGCTGGTTAGAGTTGTACTTTTCTTGGGCGGTCATTGAAGCAGATTCCAGAAAGCCCTCGTACGTCCTAAACTTCTCAATGTTCGCAAGGTAGCCGGGCTTTAGGTAAAGCGATTTGCATTTTTCTTCTCTGAATAAATTCTCGATAAGGAGCTCAAGCGTTCTTTGCTTTAGTTCCAGCGCGTCTGGGAGAACGTGTTTTTTTCGGTACTCTGAAGCCCTTGTCTTCAAGTCCTTTTGCTGCTTTCTTCCTCCATCGTCGTCTGTGGGCTCGTACGGCAAAATCACGCGGCTGGGCAAGGTCACGAGCTGGTCAAGCAGGTGGATCCCATACTCGGATGAAACGTCCACGATTACGACTTTCAAGTCGTCGTCAGCTGCGAGAGCCTTTCTCAAGATCATTGAAGTAAGATAGCTCTTGCCGCCGCCTGTGTGGCAGAATACGCCGATGTGATAGTTGATCAGCTGGGTAAAGTCAATTGTGAATGGCACCTTTTCATCAATGACACCGAGCAGATCTCCTATCCTGTAGGTCTCAGCTTTGGACGGCGTGGGCGGGACGTAGCAGACAAATTGCCTCACCGCTTCTTTATTCAGAAGCTTTACCTCAGACCCGACCAACAGCGGAGAATATTTTCTTTCGTATTTTGGGATTCCTTCCGAGAAATCGACAATGTATCCCGTTGGCGAAGCAAGTATATCGACCCACGTGCTCTTTGAGCTGTGCTTCCACTCCTTTTCGATCAGCCCCATGAACTCCCCTCTTAGCGCGCCCGGCTGGCTCGTGTTCAGGGTGAGCATCGAGTAGTGCATCGGAGAAATGTCAGCTATTTCAAACACGGAAAAAGTCATTTGAGATTCGAGATTCTTTACGTTGGGAATCGCGAGCAGCTGTCCGGGCGCGAGCTTTTGCACTAGTCCAGGATCGTACGAAGCCTCGACTTTGGCGAGCTTGAAAGTTGTGGTAGTCTTTCCGTCCGCAGACAGTCTGCTCTGCGTCAAAACCTCGCGAAGTTTTGCGACGAGTTTCCCATCGAGGTTTTCAAGCCATCTTCCCCCGAAGATTTTTCCTCGTTCCTGTTTCTGATCTGCAACTTCCTCCGCAAGGAGATCTCGCTTGCTCAAAGTCTGGATTCGCCGTGCGGTCGAGCCAATTAAATGTATTCAAAAAGCTCAGGCTTTTCTTCTCCGCCTTGACCTGCGGTCTGATTCTACTCCTTGTCGATAATCCCTGAACTTGCTTTCGAAAAGAACCTGTTGATCAAGTCTTGATCTAGCAATTTCAAGCTCCACAGCTGCAACGCAAGCTTTGGAGGCTTCTACTTCGAGCCATTTGGCTTTCTTGTCTGCCAGGAAAAGCGGGTAATTGTGGCCAATCGCCTCAGGTATTGGCTCAACCCCCATCGAGTGGAGGATACCCAGTACAAGGTCTGAAATGGGTGAACTGTCCGAAAAGTGCAGGGTTGGGGTTATTGTTTCTTCTGCCACGTCGTAATTCCGCAGGATGAGCTCGGGCTGTGGCAAAAGGTCATACTGTGGATAGCAAGGCCGGTCATAAAGAAAGACGTGCGAGCGGACGGAAGTTTCGTTTTCACTGCTCCAGAGCTGAAAGTAGGCCTTTACAAACATCCTCTCGGAGGTGATGACGTTTTTGAACGCACCCCTTACCTCGCACTCGCCGGATGCAAGCATTTTTTCGCGAACAGGACTGACTGTCCGGAAGCATACGTCGTACTCAAATGTACTCCACGGCGTCTTTACCAGATCAGAGTTTACAACGCTGTTTGTCTGGAGCAGCATCTTGTCGCTGTTAAAGGGAGGAATTTGATTTTCAAATTCAAGAAGATGAGCTTGCTTCAATACTGGGAGGACTGTGTTGACAAGCTCACTCGCAGCGGAGTCCTTGACTATTCCCAAAATGAGGAGGTTTCTTTTCCAGGCTTCTCTAAGTAGCGCGTAAATTGTGATCAGCGTCAGAAAGTCAAGATCATCAGGGGTGATCCACGCGTCCAGACCCTGGTCGTTTTTCAAGTTTAGAGGGTGGGATTTTGGGGGTGGGCTGAAGATCTGGCTGGCAACTATTTCAAGTGCTTCTATTAACCTATTCCAGTACGACTTGACCGAATCTTTGAGCACAAATTTTGAATTAATTTCGCCAGGAATAGATGTAAAGCAATCTGCAAAATGAGTCTTTAAGTCGTTGAAGAGCCGCTCTTTCCTGTCAGCGTTTGCGTTCAGTTTTTGGATGATTTCTTCGACGTTCATGGGGCCGTTCTCGATCAGTGCTTGAACCGCGGCAAATTTTAGGTACTGGCTCCTGGGAGAGGGTAGTTTCAGCTCAGGATTCTCCACGAGCATCCTACCCAGCTCAAGGTCGGTCTTGGAGACCTCGCCGAAGGATGTTTTTAATTTCTCAAGCTTGATTTTGCCCTGCTCAATGTGCTCTCGCATCTTCCAGCTCAAATGAGCGATGTCTCCAGACACGGTGCGATCCATGAGCAGTATCTTGATGCTCGGATCTTTCTTTAGCGCCGAGTACGCAAGGTAATATTCGGAAAAGTGCATTAGCGCTTGCGGTACTCTTGCTGAATCTGTCTCGATTCCACCCTCGGTGAGCTGTCCTGAGACCTGTGCCGCGTTTTCTTCGCTAACGGGAATTCCGCAGCTCAAGCCGAAAAAATCACTTTCAGCAGAAGGAGGATTTGCGACTACCTCTGATTCTTTGAATTCCAGCGACCCGCCGTACGCATAGGCCCCGGCAAAGAAGATCAGCATGTCGAGCCTTTCTTCTTGGAACTCGGTTCCGTCCACCGCGATGTACCGCACAATGTCTGATCCAAAGAACTTGATCGCTTCCTCAAAGCACGTTTGAGCAC
>JBOGRL010000306.1:0-9329 GCA_050749505.1 Nitrososphaerales archaeon | reverse complement strand
GTCTGACTTACAATATCTTGGCAGCTCACAGGCGAGGGACAGTCATCCAATGAAAGAAACCCGCCTCGTCTGAAGAGGGAGGATGAACACAAGAGAAGAAAATCGGATATAGTGCAACAAGGCACCCCCGGGTTCTGCCGAGCGAATTGAACCCAATCAACTAACGGCTAGAGACTCAAGAAAAGATCGTTCCTTCAGTCAATACCGATATTCAACGTTTACATTCTGATCCACAAGGCTTTCTGTTCGTCTGTAGAAGATGTAACGTTTCCAGATAATATCATTCATGATGCCTTTGCGTGAAAGATTCATCGAAAATTTGACTGAACAGGCGCAAAGTAGTATCAAATCCAAAGCGGTCTAGGCTGGAGCCAAAAGACAGCTTCAGGGATGATGATTAGTCAAAGAGACCGGGTCTGCAGAAAGTACGAGAAGTAGCCTTTTTGAAAGAAGGGGGGTGCGGCCCGGTTAATCGCCGAAATCAAGGTGAATGGGAATTAAAAGCTCTGAAGGGAAAACAATGGGGAAGGTTGGTGAACTGATTCATTGTCAAGAAACCTATACAGGACTATTCTCATTGATAACTATAGAAGTATCCCAGATAGTTACGTCGAAGAACTCTCGGTTTTGATATCGGAACCTGATGTTGAGGTCTCTCCATAATATACGTTCTTTCCACGCAATGCAGAGGGAAAGATAGCAATTACTAAAAGCGCCGCAGAGATGTAAAAGATCGAGTGAATCGAGGAGATTAGGGCAGGTACATAAAGTACAGTCGCTTGACTGTGAATCAGCAGAGTCTGCTGAATTTGCGATACTGGAAGGTACAGCGACATGACAAAGAATGCTATGCCCTGACTTAAGGTACCGCCTGTGTTTACCATTGTCGATTGCATTCCGGAGGCTACTCCCCTTAGCCCGGGCGGCACGGCGCTCATTATGGACGACCGATTTGGCGCGTAGTACATTCCGAAGCCGGTACCTATGAGAACAAGCGGTAACAGGAGGCCTGCAAATGTCGTTACTGGTCCCAGATGAGTCAGGAAAGCGAATCCAGCCAATGATACGATGAGGCCCAAGGTGGCAATCGTGCGTGTTCCATATTTGTCAGATAGATGGCCGCTTATCGGCCCCCATATGGCAAGCGACGCACTTGTTGGTATCAGAAATATTCCCGCCAATAGTGGAGAAAGCTTCATGGTTGGACCCTGAAGGTACAACGACAGGACTAGATAGACAGCTCCGCGCGCAGTAGAGTTGAGAGATGATCCTCCCACTCCCGAAGTGAAGGCTCGAATCCTGAACAGAGAAAAGTTGTACATCGGATATTTGACCTTCTTTTCCACGAAAATGAATAGTCCGATTAGAATGACTCCCGTGACCATCAGCAGTACAAAATACTCTGCAGCCAGATCCCCCAACGAGAATAGCGAGATGCTCGCGAGTATTGAGAGTAAGCCTCCAGCGAGCGTGATGTTTCCAAAAAAGTCGATGCGTTGTCTTGTCCTGATTGATGCCAATTCTCTCAATCTATAATGTGCCCATAAAGTCGCAAAAACTCCTATCGGAATATTCACCCAGAAAATCGATTGCCAACCTGCTAGCGACGTCAAGATTCCCCCAAGCGCCAATCCCAATACTGATCCTAACGTCTGGGCAACTTGGTTTATTCCGAGGCTCCTGCCTCTTTCCTGTGGAGGAAAAGCGTCTGTTATGATTGCTGTACTATTGGAGATAAGAAACCCGGAGCCAATGGCCTGGACTATCCTAAAGATCACCAATTCTGATCCAGTCTGGGATATGCTACAGAGAGCTGAACCGATCGTGAAGATGGCGAAGCCAAATTTGTACAGCCTTATTCTGCCGAACATGTCAGCAAGACGCCCAAAGTTGACGAGTACTGATGCGATGACGAGCTGATATCCCAACAATACCCAAAGCAAATCGAAGATCGATGTATGCGGAAGTTCTCTCCCAATCGTTGGAAGTGAAATTGTCACAATGTTGGTATCAATTGAGGCCATCAACACCGCGATGCTAGTGTTAACTAGTACAATCCATTTGTACTGCACGACAACCTGAGCCTACCAATTATCTAGCTAATCGCTTGTGAGATAGTTCTCAAGAGGCACGTCGACCATTCGAGATTACAATTCGCAACCGCAAAATGGCTAATGAATATTTCTCCGAAATCGCAGGATTACTCCAACTTGAACGAGTAATGTAAAACTTGGATTCGCGGGGTTCATGGATCTATAAACGAAGAATTGCGTAGGAAAGATCGTTTCGAAGACGGTTGAGCGGCATCGACACTGCTAGAAAGGAAGTGCGACAGCTCCACCGGAGCTCGCGCAAGCGAGATGCCTTTATCCCAGCTTTACAGGTCCTCCGCGTAGACACGTCAGCGCAGCCATTCCATCTTAGGGTTGCTCCCTCCCGGATCTCGCCCGATTCGATGGTTCAAAGTCGGAACCCTCCCTTCGAAGAGCACGCTCCTATGACAGCCCGACGTGGCGTGGGTTCATCCCCATAGGCGGGGGAAGAACATTCCAACTCTCGCTTTACCCGACGGTTACTGACCCCTGCGTATAGTCGGTTTCAGGACAATGGGAGACGACTATCCTCCCGATCCTACCTGTCGCGAATACCAGAAGTCGATTCGAGCAGATATTAGAATATCTGTTGAAATTCGAGATAGTTTCATTTATCTCAAACGAAATTCAGCTTGCAGAGCGTCGTCCCAATTGTTACCTTTGCCTCTACCAAGCATTATTCTTTTTTCACTCGCGGGGCTTATTGCCTATTTCTTTTTGAGCGGTTTCATCTGGGGCGCGGGCTACGCTCCAACTTCTGAGAAGGAGATTGCTAACGTGGCAAGGCTCTTGAATTTGAAGAAAGGCGAAACATTTTACGATCTCGGAAGCGGCTATGGGCGGATGATAATTGCGATCGCAGAGCGCTACGGAGTAAATTGCGTTGGTGTAGAGATCGACCCGCTGAAATGCTGGTGGACAAACTTGGCGATAAGGAGGAAAAAATTGCAGGGCAGCGTCAAAGTGATCAATTCAAATTTCTTGAAGGTGAACCTGGAAGAGGCTGCACACGTGTTCCTATTCTTGTCAAACGCGGCGGGCATCATGGAGAGACTGCGGAAAAAATTATTCAGTGAAATGAAACCGGGGACCGTGATTGTATCTTACATGCACAGATTCAAGAATTGGCCGCCCGAAAAACAAGAAGGCAAGCTCTTCGTGTATTTGATTCCGAGCGAAAAGTAAGCTTCCCTCAAACTCTCGAAAAATACCCTTCTAGCTCACTTCAGATACGAGCTTCAAGGTCTTGCACACAGAACATATCGCGCCCGATGAAACAGCGCCGCATCTTTCGCAGCGAGTTACTTTCTTTCTGCTTGATTCGTCAAGCTGCATCGCTGAAGAAATTTGAAGTACTGTCTTTAGCGTACTGTACTTTATTCCAGGATGCTTTCTCTCCAGCTCGTTAAGGTGAAGACGAATCTCAGTCCGTATTCCCTCGTTCATGTAGGGACAGGACTCGATTTGGAACGGCAACTTGTTCAGATACGCAAAGAAAGCAAGTTCCTCTTCATAGATTTCAAAAGCTGGTTTGATTCGGCGCAGTCTAAAGTCGTTCAATGTCGGGCGGTAATTTGGATCCAGCCACCTGATTCTTTCGGTATCGCCAGAGTAGAGATTGATGTAAAATGTCTGAAGTATATCGTCAAGGTTGTGAGCAGTCGCTACCAGATTGACTCCAAGTTTTTCCGCCGTGAGGTCAATTGACCTTCGGCGGAGTGGCCCACAAAACCCGCAGGAGGTTGTCTTTACATTCCTTTTGGTCCTTTCGACGAGTACCTGATCAAGTGAAAAATCAAAATTCTCTTTGTATGAGCCGACAAGGATCGGAACATCCAGCTTTGCGGCTAGGTTTTTGGCATTCCTGACTGATTCTTCTCGGTATCCATCTATTCCTTCATCGATCGTGAGCGCAAAGAGCTTCGATCCGTGATTCCTCATTATCTTGCTCAGGATATATAGGAGTGAAGTTGAGTCTTTTCCCCCCGACACCGCAACTCCCACCTTGTCTCCGTAATGTAGCATCTCGAACTTGGAGATGGTCTTCTTAACTTTTTCAAAAATTGAATCATTGAAACAATCAGCGCAAAGAGACTCTCCGTTGTACACTCGAAAATAAACAGTTTTTCCGCCGCACCGACATGCGGGTTTCGGCTTCGCTCTTTCCACCAATCCAGTCAGCATTTTTCACTTCTTAAAGGCAAGTTCCTAATAAGTTGAAAGTACTCTCAGGAGGAAATAAGTAATATTGCGATTACAATAGTCGCGGGCACGAAGTAGGATAGCTTAATAGGACTAAAACTGGAATCGGTTGTTCACCGGTCGCAGCATTGACAGATAGCGAAAAACCTGACTCTTCCTCTCCGGGTGGCCAGGACCTGAATTGGCCCGAGGGAAGCAAGTCCGGGCAAGACGAAAAATCAGTCACATTCTCCTGGGGTATCTTGATGGTGAGGACTAGAAAGCTGCTGAACATTCTTGATAGTCTCGCCAAATTCAGGATATTCGCTGACCTCGGCTGGGCTTTTCTGGCGATCACAATCGTCGCAGCTGCATTCATGATTTATTTGATGCTCTTCCAAGACTATATTCTTCTCACAGGGGATCTTCAGCTGAGATGCGCGGTAGGGGCAGCAACTTACGCGCAGTGCCACGCGATAGGAGTCCCCGTTACGCCAGGGCCATCCCTTCAATCGTATCTTTTGCTGCCAGGAATAAACCCCTTCATTCCAGTCGTGTATGGAATAATCGGGATCGTGATCGCCGTTGTGATTCACGAGGGAACGCACGGCGTCATAGCAAGGCGACTGAAGCTGCCGGTCAAATCGACTGTGGTATTGTTCTTCTTGATAGTGCCGATAGGCGCATTTGTTGAGATCGACGAGAAGCTGATTCAAAAGACCAGATTCAGGGATTCTGGAAGGATAATGGCTGGCGGACCTGGGAGCAACATCATTGTTGCCCTTATTGCTCTCGCCCTTCTCCTGCTATTGGTGGGAGGCCTGGTGCCTGCACAGTTTAACGGGGTGCAGGTGCAGCAGATTGTAACGGCAACCTCATCGCAGCCAAGCCCAGCATACACGCTCTATCAGGAACATCACCTGCAATCCGGCGACATTATCGTTGCAGTGAATGGAACTGCAATTCATTCCTTAGAAAACCTGACAAATTACCTTACTGACACTAGGGCAAACGAAAGTCTAGTCCTTTCCATAGACCATATTGGACGCGTGAACAATTACACCATAATCTTGGCGCCGTATCCTTCGAACACCGAAAACACAACGAAAGGGTTTATCGGAATATCGTAGTCGTTTGACTCCGCCAGTCTTAACAACATCAAGGGCACCTACTCTTCCTCTTTCTTTAATCGGCCGATACTTTACTTGGTTGTGCCAGGCATTTTCTCCCAGGCGAATAGCATCGTTCCATTTTCCAACCAATTGGCGGGTCTTTACAGCTCTCCTTTCCTTGGATCTGCATGGTATCCGCTCGCCTTGACTCTCTTCTGGATTTGGTTCATCAACGTCAACTTGGCTTTTTTCAACGCTATACCGCTCTATCCTCTGGATGGCGGGCAGGCACTCCTCAATTTTTTCAGCCACTTTGGAAGGAAGGGAATTGAAAGTAGGGCGAAGCTGCTAACAACGGTTGTTTCACTCGCGATGTTCGTGTTGATATTGAGCTTCCTGTTCCTGCCAAGGATTCTGGGCGCGATATCGGTCTAGCTCTCGGTGGCCAACACAATGGTGAATTAGATCTACTAGGGTGGATCTCACCACTCCTTTTTTTGCCGCCCAGCTGTAGATTGGCAGCACAAGGTCGCCGGAAAAGGTTAACGGATGCTTGACAGATAGATCTTCAGAGTGAAATCATAATAGAATATGAGGGCTTGATAATAAAACCTCAGCGATGGACTACGACCGATAAGTCTCCCACTAGCAAAGGAGACTCTGATATTTCAATTCTCGCTTGCAAACACGGCTACTACGACGATGGCGGAAATGTTGCGACAGCAGTAACTTTCATCGAAATAACTTTTCATTACTCGCCGGTTTTTGTGTTCAAAATCAATTCAGAGAGCTGTGTCGTACTGAACGAGTTCTTCCCTACCGTTCAGCATGTTTGCGCAACAAAAGCTTCTCCAGGTAACGCAGCTATTGCTTTGCTATCGATTGTTCTTCGTCGAGAGAAGCGAGAGCGTCCTCAAGTTTTCCTCGAATCTCTTCCTGATCTATTCCTTCGACAACAGCAAGATTATACAATGATCCAAATTCCTTCAACATTCCTGTGTCATTCAAGTGAGAAGCAGATACAATGACCACGAGGTCTGGAGAGCAGTCCCATGACTTTACTCGTAGTTCAAGGATTTTCAGAGCAATGCTCTCTTGGTTCAACGTTGGAAGCATTTCCATTACTATTGTATAGCCTTCTCTTTTTGAGACAATATCGAATTTGTGGGCGGTCCCGCTGATTCCCCTGAGCTGACCACTAACCTCGGAAGAATAACCGAAATTTTGCAACGTGCTTACAAGATCCTTCACAAAAGGAGAAATCAGTTCCGGCTCGACAATCGCCATACGATTTCTTCTGCCCATCGAATCAACAGTCATTGTAGTTACCTTCTCATGAGACCATCCGCTGGGTATTTATCTCTAAGTGCCGATGCAATGTCTATTTCGGCTCATTTTCTCCTAAAATGGCAAGTTTTCTTAAGTAGTAAGGATTCTGAGAAATACCTGCAATGGTCACAGAGTTCCGCATAGGCCTGAGTCAGGTCAAGGATCTGCGAGACGGCGTCATGGCTGTGACCAGTACTCAATCTGTGCGCCGGCTACAGTCGTTTTTCCAGGCCAACGGGCCAGTTCCAGAAGATTTGTTGACTGAGATCGGAGACAGTCTAGGTGTTACTGACTATGCAAATTTGAAACTGTACAGAACTTGGAATGATCTAACTTTGGATCTTGCGATGCTCTTCCAAGCGATGACATCTGAATCATACATCGCAAGCAGATACTTTGATTTCAGAATCTCAGAAGCCTGCTTGAGAGCGGCAGCAAGGGGGTGCAAGTTCAATACTTTGCACAGCAGCAGGGTAGGTTCGTCAACAACACTTCAAATCTACGGTAACTTGGCGAGTAATCCGAAGGCATTGCGAGTTTTCAAACAGGTATTGAAAAACCCTGACATGACTATAAAGGAGGCAGATTTTCCGTATAGCTTTGTGGTGATAGATTCTCGAACCGTGACAGCCGAGATAATAAACCCGGAAGATCCAAATACCTTCTTTTTCGGGCTTCGACTGGATAGCGCAGAACTCGCCTCCAAGCTGATTGATTATTACAGAGAAATCGCAAGGAACGGCATCGAAGATAAAAGGCAAAAGCTGTTAGCCACGAATTCTTCCGCGACCAGAAAGGACATTTTCAGCGTTTAATCCATAGAGAAGTGAAAAAATTGCTTCTGATCTCAACAACTCGCGAACAACTGAGTGCTGATATTATGATTTGTGTGGACAGAGCTCTTGATTTTATGGATGAGAGCTCGAAGAGAAGTGTCTTCTGGCATCTGGAAACCGAGCATGGAATTAACAAACAAAACATCATTCGTGCACCCGACAAGTTTGTTCTCGCTCTCCGTAAGATGTTCGGGCCTGGGTCGTATCTTTTGGAACAAAGAATTTCAACGGAAATCCGCCGCTGCTTCAAGCTAGCTCAAAATCGCGGAAGGGCGAGTCTAGAGGATTTAATGATAGAACTCTATAGGAGATTCTGGTTTGAAGAGTATGCCGGCCAAAGATTAGGGCAATAACAACCCACTACGCTAGATGTCAGATAGCTACCAATGCTAGCAAGAACGCGAGTTGCAAGAACGGTATGATGAGTCTCCACCTGATTTTCACCTTTCGACAGGTAGAGCTGTCGCCATGTTTGTTCAGAAGAGTTCCTATCACGTAGCTGCTGTAGCATGAAAGACTGATCACGACTATGACGAATATGATATTGAGCTGAAGTGGGCGGAAGAGCCCAAGTACAAGCGCTCCAATTATCGCTGGAATGGACATTGCAACCCAAACCGACCTTCTGGCTCCAATGATAACTGGGAGAGACTTGACCCCGCTAGCTGAGTCGCCGCGAAGATCCGCAATATCGCCCAGGAGTATTGCAAGCATAGTAGAAAGCGCAAACGCTATAGCTGCAAAGAAGACCAGAGGGTTGAGAACTTGGGCGGTAACGCCGCCGGTGAGGCTCCAGACTGCGCCGCCCATTGCGCCAACTATCAACTTGTCGGGAAAACGTTCCTTTGCTCTTATCCTGGGAAAAGAGTAGGCCAGTCCCAAGAAAAGCGAAACGCCATAAAGTGCAATAGTCGGAGCACCAAGAAACATCACTAGTGAAAATGCCATTATCATGGAGAAAATGAAAACACCTATACCTTCAGATCTCGTGACCTTTCCAGAAGGAAGGGGTCGATTGCTGGTATTGATGCTGTCCTCCTGAATGTCCGTGACATCGTTTAGGACGTAAATGCTGAGTGTGAGAAAGTAGTTAGAAACCGCGAGCAGGATGAATGTGGAAATTAGGGGTTTTAGGTCTGTCGCAATCAGGTACGACACGAGGAGTGCCCATGTGTAGATAGTTACCCTCCATTCCGACACTGCCAGATACAGAAAAGATCGAATAGGTCTTGGGAGGCGATCTAGTCTGCTACTCTGGCCTGCATCTATTTTTGACAAAGGCTGAACCGACGGACTTGACATGGCTAAAGTTAGGAAGGGAATAGTTACTTATCTAGATTTTGCTTATTGATTTATCGTCTGTGCTGTCAACGAATCGGTTTGTTTGCTTCAAAAATAGCCTCGCAGGCAAACTGGGAACACGTTTCGGCGAGATAAGAAAGGGACCGACTCTGCAGAGTACATGATAAATTTCAAGACCGGTTGATAAAACGGCATTGCATTGTTTGGCCAGTTTCCTTAAAGGGGCTCTCAGTTATGAGACTTTTTGACGAAAACGCTATGCAAAAATGAGAGCCTGCTAGAGATTATGCTACACAATGTCCAGCTTTACTTCAGACCCATCAATCTCTACAGAAGACCAAGATACACTTTCAGAAATTTTGTCAGCAAACATCTCGACAGATTTTACTCTCACGAGGAAAGCAAGTTCGTCTTTCTTTGATTGAACCAGAGTCAAAGTTTGGGCTCCTAGTCCGGATATGCGCGCAACTTCAAGG
>JBOGRL010000305.1:0-3610 GCA_050749505.1 Nitrososphaerales archaeon | reverse complement strand
GGAGTAATCAATGCCATTCTGGTCGCTAAGTGATTTGTAGGACTTTTTTTAAATCGACTTTTTTTGAGACGTGAATTGCTTCTTCGTTGAAGGACTACAAGCGACTCATCCTCTGGATCGATTACTTCAACTCAACGATGAGTCGCGAGAATGGAAGACGAATCCCGCTCGACAAATCTGTAAAAGACCCAACGATTGATGAGCTGACCGAAGCAGCTAGCAGGCTGGGCTACCAGCCGGAACCTTCAGCTGCAAAACACCCGAGTAGAATGATGACCCCATCCGGGTACGTGTCAATCGAAAAGAAGAGCGGTGCAAAGAAATCTCAGGTGATCAGCGAGGTTGCAAAGACCATGTCCTTGGTAAGGGGCGAGAAGAGCGCTGCAAAGGAACAAGCAGCAAAACCACAGCAAAAAAAACGCTAGCTTGCCTATACAATCAGTTTACTTACTCGAGCTTAGAAGGGGTTTGTTGTATCCTGCAGGATAGCAGGAGAAATTTCCGCTTTTGAAATGCTTATGAAGCTCCCTGCGTGCGCTGGTACTTCATGCGTTCCAACGACAAAGAGAACGGCGGAGCGCCCGCTGCTGTTCGGCGTCCTGCAGTCCCTACTTCTCATGCACACGGCGGAAGAATCATACCCTGGATACAGCGTATCCCAGAACTTTATCAGCGATCTCGGCGTTACTTGCAGAGACTCTGCTTGCTCAATTGTACAACCAAGCTCGACTATATTCAACTCCTCGATAATGGTGCCTGGATTGACCCTGATGGCGAGCTCATACTTGCTTTACAGGCAATATAGTTACGGTCTTTTTCCAGGATTTCTTTCCATAGCAGGTATCGGCACAGTCTGCGTCGGCTTGTTTCCCGTGAGCGCGGGAAGCGTGCACCTGATAGTATCTGCCATAACTTTTCTGTTCGGGGGTCTCGCAACAATCGCATCTTACAGGATCGTGAAATCAGTTCTCAGCTATTTTTCAATCAGTTTGGGCCTTATGACCTTGGTCGCCCTGATATTCTACAAATCTCGCCTTTATTTGGGACTGGGAGCTGGCGGAATGGAGAGAATGATCGCGTTTCCCGTGCTTTTCTGGTGCTTGTCTTTGGTGGAGCGATAACGCAAGCTGGAGCTTTAGAGGTACCACAAAACACGGCAAGGGACTCGTTATAGGGGCAGATATCGTCAAAGACGCGAAGAAGACCGCTGGCACCGAAGAGGCGATGAAAATAAAAGTGGAAGCACAAAGGCGTGGTTTGATTACCACCTCCTCTGGAATGTATCGGTCGACCAGTCGACTGAGCCCTCCTCTAACTGTAACCATCGATGAGGCCTCGCGATTCCTTGAAATCTTCGAGGAATCGATTAGGGCAAGCACGCCGTGAAGACTTTCCACCTGCCGAACAAGAAGTCAATTTTGAATCGCGGAGTGATTCAGCTATCGAGGAGTTCGGGCAGAACGTCGAACTCTCGGTTGGCGTTAAATCATGAACTCCTTTAATGGCTGTTTGTCTTGATAGTCTGCAGATACACACCCCCCTCGATCGTTCCTTGAAGGCAGAACTATCCTCCGCCATATGAAGGGACTTACTGTTATCGCGACAGTTTTCAGCATGCTTCGATTATCCCAATTGAAGCAGTTGTAAAAGAATAATCACGCAGAAAAATGTGGGTAAATCATCGGGAAAATACACCTCAATCCATCGTTAATGAAATGGCCGAGTGCTGTAGCGGCAAAGCTCTTTGAGCTTTCTTGCAATAAGAATTGATTCTCCTTAAGGGTTTGTCTTTAATTATTTCTTGAAAGCTTTCCCTAATGACTGTAGTTTCTGCCATTGTTCATACGGTCTGTTGCGCTCTTCCGTGGCGAATAACTTCGACCGGGCAATAATATACATGCTCTTTCCTCGTTTCAATTATCGTCTTCGCTATCTGGGCCATAAATCCTGACGCTGATAAAGTACTTTGAATCTTTCATATGAAAGATTAAGGTTGTCTTGGTATGTTATCCCGCGGAGTTCTGTCTTGTATGCTCACTTTTTGGTATAGACGATGGTCGCTCAGCACTCCCACCATTCTCAGAAATCGTACAAATACCTATAACCTGCCTTTCTCTCAGCCCTAATCATGTCTTCAGCAGATAGAGTAACTAATGAGCAGGTACTTGAAGAGCTTCAAAAAATCAGGACACTACTTACACCACCTACCCCTCCATCAGCGGCAAAAGGATTCGGACCGGAGTTTCTGGCATTTCTCAAAAAATATCAGGTTCTGGGTTTGGCTGTCGCCTTTGTTATGGCGATATACCTTGGTGCCCTTGTCAAGGCACTCGTAGCAGATTTCATAATGCCTGTAGTCGGTCTGGGACTTGGCGCAAGTGGGAGTGGTGCAATTCAAACATTATACGTCTCCATCTTCGGAGTAGGCGATTTTCTCATTGCTCTGATCACATTCATTATAGTAGCGCTGGTCATATTCCTCATAGTCAAGATTGCGACCAAATGGAAGATAGACTAGAATCTCTGTAAAAATATCCGCCGTGATGAATCAGTCTTTTTTTTGGACTCTTCACTTTCCGCTCGGATTGGCAGATGTGTAGAATTTGCCTTTTTGGGAGACCGAGTAGTGAGGTGTGATTCCAAAAAAAGAGTTCTGTATGTCAATCGGCTGAAGACGAATTTCTCTGTTAGCCTACGCTTTCTTGGCTGGGTTGATAGATGTAGAATCTGTTGATCTTACCTGAACTTCGCTTGCCCGTGAAGCCCTCAAAAAGAAACCCGCAGCGACAATTGTGAATACGAACAATCCGTCAAAGACCGGTGGAACTGACTCCGCCAACAGAATAATTGCAGCAAAAGAAGTGAGCTTTGAATGAGCTCTGATGATTCCGGACGCTCCCAAAATAGCTCCATACAAGATTCCCACCTGAATCAGTGCTAACATAATAGCTGCTTGAGAAATGGTCTCGGACGTGCCGCCTGCACCCATCGTACAAGGCTCGCCAGCGGCAGGATTCATCGTCATGCTTCCTCCGTTTCCCATCCCACGAGATGCATGGATTCAACATATAGGTCACCTCGGATACAGCGGTCCACACCGCAAAGATTGCTGCCGGCACAATAACAACAACAGCCAGAACAGCAATCAATATCGAACTTCTCATTGTACCGCCCTCAACCCTCTTACGTAGAACAAAAGGATGGATATTTGCACAAATCGATGGAATCAGGAGAAATGTAGGAGGGAGGTGCGGACAGTTCTGAGCGAAAGAGTCCTTTGGCGGAATCAATCGTAGATCTCGAGTTGGGTCTTGCAACGGATGAGTATCTTGGAAAGAATTGGCAGCGAATTAACTTTGCAACCGATGATTTCCCAGAACCCAAAAAAGTACGAACGGCAAACCTCTGTACCACATCGGCCAAGCTGAAGTTTCAGGAACCCGAACGCATGCCAAGCAAATAAAGCAAATATCCAGATATCGCAGCTCTACCGCACCCAGCTCGTGCGAATCATCAAGCCAATCACTACCTAAGCTAACCTGGCCGTCATAAATTAGCTAACAAGTCAAGCTTTCATGAGTGAGGGTTTCTTCGCTTCCTGTCTTTCGTC
>JBOGRL010000304.1:0-2504 GCA_050749505.1 Nitrososphaerales archaeon | reverse complement strand
ATGTTTGGATCTGCGTTGCACGTCTTCAACGCAAGTTCGTATCTGTCTACTCCGGCGTCACCGAGTATGTCGACCGGGTTTCCTCTGCTCCAAAATTTTGGCAGACTCACATCCAAAACACTCTTAGATTCGTCTGAAAGCTTGACAAGATCGACACCATAGTCGGCGATAAAATCGCTCACGAGAACGGCCGACCCTCCCGCGTTCGTAACAATCCCGAGCCTAGAACCCGCAGGTAGCGATTTGGAATCGAGTACACTCGCGCAGTCAAACAGATCCTCGATTTGACTGACCTGTACCGCGTCTGCACGCTTGAAAGCTGCCTCGTAGACCTGATAGTCGCCTGCGAGCGCGCCAGTGTGTGATGATGCTGCCTTGGCACCAGTCGCGTGCTTTCCAGCCCTCAAAACGATGATTGGTTTCGTCTCTGCGAAACCCCGCCCCGCTCATGAACCTCTTTGCGTTGCCGATATTCTCCATGTAGACCAGGGATGCTTTTGACGCTCTGGTCTTCCTCGCCCAAGTAGTCAATCAGGTCACCGTAATCAACATCTAGCATGGAACCCGAGGAGATGAACAGACCGAATCCTATGTTAGAGCTCACGGCCCAGTCAAGGATAGCAGCGCTAGGCGCTCCATTCTGGGAGATGAACGCAATGGGGCCCGGGTTGGGATTGCCCCCAAGAAAGCTTGCGTTAAGGTTTAGTTGTGGCCTAATGAAACCGACGCAGTTTGGACCAATCCATCGCATTCCGTACTTCTTTCTGGTTTCTTCGATTTGCGCCTCGAGTTTTCTACCCTCTTCCCCGATTTCGGGAAAGCTCGCGGAAACGATCAGGAGGCCTGCAACGCCAGCTTCGCCGCACTCCGAAACGATTTGTGGAACTGTTACGGAAGGCGTTGCTATCACGGCGAGGTCAATTTCTTCCGGGATTTTCGAGACATTAGGAAAGCAGTCTAGCGCAAGCACGTTTTTCCTGTTGGGGTTGACCGCATAGACGGCCCTGCAGTCCTTGCCAAGAAGCAGGTTCTCTGCTAATTTTCTTCGCACAGAGCCCTCCTTCTCGCATGCACCGATTAACGCGATGCTCTTCGGGTTGAAGATCCTCTCCATTTGAGACATTTACGACCAGAACTTTAGTGAAGCGCGACTCTTAAATCGCTCGAGCCGAGTCACGGCACCAACCAGATCCTTGAAAATTCGCCGCCGAGCTTCAATGCTGTATCTTTCATCTCCCTTGTAGCGCTCATCAATTTTTCTCGTACTACATTCGAAAGCTCTGGCGGGCCTGTTGCAATGAGCTGAATCTTTAGAACGGATCGTCCCTTTCGGAAACCCATCGCGTGCGACTTTATGTAAATCTCTGGAGAATATTCTTTCATAATTTTCGAAAGGTAAGGAGTAATCCTTGGTTCGCCCACACCGACAACTTTCATCCACTGCTCCATCTCCTTGAACTGCGGGAGGTTCCTTTTGATTAGTGGAACTAGTTGCTCGAAAAAGATGGCTTTCATCTCCTTGGGTACTCCAGGCAAAGCAACGATTTGAGTCGCCTTTTGGGTGCAGATTACCCCCGGCGCGGTTCCAACAGGATTCTTCAAGGGTTTTGCACCTTCTGGCAAATAAGCCATTTTCAGACTGGATTTCGCAAGTTTTCCCTTCGCAACTCCAAGGTCTTCCGGACGCCGTTTGTAGCTCTCCTTTAGCATGCGAACCGCGCTCCCGTTTCTCTTGAGTTTTCTTCCCAAGGCAAGCGCAAGGCCCTCTATGGTCTTATCATCAAAGGTTGGTCCAAGACCACCAAGAGAAAATATCCAAGCAGGCTTTCTTTTGAGAGCTAGTTTGAAAGCTCCTGAAATTTCTGCAAGGTCATCAGAGACTGTAATCTTTCTTGTTACTATTGCGCCGAGCTTTACCAACTCTTTGGACAGCCAACTTGAATTCGTGTCAACTGTCGTTCCATTCAGAAGCTCATCGCCAACTACTAGGAATTCGACTGCGCTCCTTTCCCTCGCATTTGATGGCAACTGAAAAGTCAACCTAGAGCCAGAAAATACGGAACAAGAACCAATGGAGAGCATTGCAAAATCAAATGGCTTCACGCCGTTGGAAGATTAAATGTCAACCCGCAATACCGTATGAAGCCTATGAAAATTGATAAACCACAGAAAAAAGCACCGTCATCATTTCGGGAGAATGGGCTCTTAGCTTCTTAGCGGAAGCTCTACGGGTTTTTCTGAAAGACTATCTCTCGCAAATGATCCGCCATCTTTAGAGGCTCGGGGTGCTGCCACATATTCCGACCCACTGCAATACCTGTGGCACCTGCTTCCATCGCACCGCCCACCTGATCCAGAAAAGCTTCATCGGTCTCAGCTTTCTGTCCTCCCGACATGAAGACAAGCGCCTTTCCCGCCGATTTCACGGCCCACGAAAACGATTCACTCTCTCCGCTGTATTTGATCTTCACCGCGTCTGCGCCTAGTTCTAATCCTGCGCGCGA
>JBOGRL010000303.1:0-2248 GCA_050749505.1 Nitrososphaerales archaeon | reverse complement strand
GTTGGAAGTACTAGCAAAAGCGAGATGTCTTCTTATCTTCAGATAAAAATCGGGACGTAGAGTCGAAAGCTGATCAGCCCCCGCGATTTTCTCTCTTGTAACAGCTTTGAACACTTCGGACGCGAAGCTTTCTTCCTGACTTTCGCAGATTTCGAACCCGATCAGAACTTCGGCAATCCAGCGAGGAAGGTCTACGGCGTCTCCCTCGTTCATTGGATCGAGGTGGATGCTTCCGATGTCTATCCGCGGCGTCTTTTGTTTCACCTTGAGCCTGGTGCTCGATAGCAAGTATGCAAACTCCCTATCTCGTATTGACTGGAGCACGGCCTGCGCTGACATTGACGACGCGCGATGGTTAGGAATAACGGGAATATTAACACGTATGCGGTGTGCTCTCAAGCCTCCCTTTTTTTGTCCGACTGTGGGTTTGGGTATTATGCGAGCAAAGATATCCTCAGAAATGCAAAAAATTCGTAGTGATGAGAGTTCCAAAAGCGCATTTTTTTTGCCTGGCAAAGCCTTATCCACGTTGGGACCAAGGTCTTGTCAGCATATTTTCGAGCGTGAATTGAGAATTGAGCGGTAGCAAACGGCTTGTCGAAGAAAGCAACGTAGAGGAACAACCCAAAGACCAGCTGATGTGGGTTGAGAAGTATCGTCCGTTGAAACTTTCTGACGTCATAAACCAGTCTGAAATCGTCGAGCGACTGAAGGCCATTGTCAAGAAGCCAAATGAAATGCCCCACATGCTGCTCGCAGGCCCTCCGGGCACCGGCAAGACAACTGTCGCGCTGTGTGTTGCAAGAGAAATTATGGGCGAAAGCTGGAAAGATTACACGCTTGAACTGAACGCTTCAAACGAAAGAGGCATTGACACGGTCAGGATAAGAATCAAGAATTTTTCAAGCTACGCCGACAGAAGGGAGAACATTCCATTCAGGATAGTACTTTTGGACGAATCGGATGCGATGACCGGCGACGCACAAACTGCACTAAGAAGAATCATGGAGGAGAGCTCGAGAACGACTCGATTCATACTTACTGCAAACTACAGTTCAAACATAATAGAACCAATACAGAGCAGGTGCGCCGTGTTCAGGTTCTCGAGATTCTCCGAGCCAAGCGTCGTCGAGTACCTGGAATCTATCTGCAAGAAGGAGGGACTGAAAGTGCAAAAGCAGGCGCTGAGCACGATATACCAAGCGACAGAGGGCGACATGAGACACGCCCTAAACATGCTCCAGGCAGCCTCGACGATGGGCGACATCACGAATGAAAACGTAAACAAGGTGACAGGCATATCGGGCAAGGCAAAGGTCGCAGAAGCAATTGAGATTGCGCTCGATGGCGATTTCTCCACTGCCAGAAACAGGATGATTGAACTCCTTCAGGTGGGTGGACTTTCAGAGCACGACTTTATCAAGTATGCAAACGAGGCGATTTCAAGATCGGATTACTCTTCGTCGTTTGAGGCACTAGAGGCAACGGCCGAAGCAGATTACAGATTGCTCTTGGGGGCAAATCCTGACATCCAGCTGAGCGCTTATTTGGCGCAGCTTGCGAAACTCGGAAAGAAGCAGCAGCTCAAATCAACGACAAAATAGGCAGCGTAGGGGCTCGAGATTGGAAGAATTTTCGCTCCCCAGAGGGCTTCGGGATGTCTCTCCTGAAGAATTCGAGGCTTCAGAGATCATTAGGTCAGCCTTCCTCGAGACTTGCAGGTTGTTTGATTACAAGGTGATGGAACCCTCAAGCCTTGAGCTCTTGGAAACGCTCGAGGCAAAGAGCGGCCCCGGGATAAGGGAGGAAATATACTGCTTCAAGGACAAGAGCGACAGGGAACTGGGCCTTCGCTTTGATCTGACGGTCGGGATTACAAGGTACGTCGCGTCTAAGCGGGATCTTGGCACTCCAATGCGCATGGGAGCTTTTTCTTCGGTGTGGAGATACGATGAACCCCAGTATGGAAAGTACAGGTGGTTTTACCAGTGGGACGCAGAGCTCTTCGGGCCGTCCAACGCCGAAGCTGATGCGGAAGTAATCGAATTTTCTTCAACTCTGTTCAAAAGGCTGGGCACGAAGCCGACTATCTCCATAGGATCAAGGAGGATTCTTGAATCCTTCATCCGCGGCACACTGAAGATCGAAGACAATACCAGAATGCTGGATGCTCTGAGGGCGATTGACAAACTCGCGAAGAAAAGCATCGATCAGATTGCGGAAGAATATTCCCTGAGCATTACTAGGG
>JBOGRL010000302.1:0-3250 GCA_050749505.1 Nitrososphaerales archaeon | reverse complement strand
CATTCCATACGATGTAGAACGCCTTCAGCTGACGTTTATCGGCAGAGGAATCGACGTCCCGAATTCTGTAGGAATTTTCGGAGGTTACCCATCTACTAGAAACCAGGGAGTATTGATCAAAAACTGCAAAATGAATAATATGATAGGATCAGGCCGAGTGCCAAGTTCAATTGAGGAGTTTGGGGGCACCAAAGAAATACTTCCTGCTTGCGTAGATCAATTAATTGTATCCAAGAACGACGCGTTCTTTTTCAAATGGAACGGCGGAGGAGGCTATGGCGATCCACTTGACAGGGATCCAAGTCGAGTAGTTAACAATGTCCAAAACGGGTTGGTTTCAAGGGCGCGAGCAAGTGCAGCATATGGAGTCGTAATGAAAAGAAGAAAAAATGGAGACTTGTCCTATGACCCAGTATCGACCAAAAGAAAAAGAGATGGAATGATGGTTCTCAGGGCGGCACGAAATCGACGTATCGGTCAGAAGAAAAAACCAACTGAGAAGGTATTCCAAAATCTGAAACCGTTGGGATACTACCTAGCAATTGACAGAACAAAGAACGTGATCCGTTGCACCAAATGCGGTCACGCTTTCTGCGCGTATGATCAGAATCCCAAGGCAAGCGCAGCAGTAATTGAGAAACCTTTGCGTAACTGCAAGTGGCCAGAAACGAGCGAAGAGCTTGTTCAGAGAGAATATTTCTGCCCTATCTGCTCTAGTCTATTCAGTGTCGAAATGGAAATCAAGGGGTCAAATCCTCTTTTTGATATTCAACTAGCTCTTAAGACAAGATAAGACCAAGAGCAGTTTTGACAGCCTTACATATCAAGTGCTTCTTGGGTCGATTTAGGACTGCGATCAGATTGAGCTCCAGTAGTGGAGAGCTTTCAGGATGCCATACAATAGCAAAACCCCTGTTAGATCAATTTGAACAACAAAAAGGGGATTAGTGAATCTCTGATTTCCATCAAAGACTTTTCTCTCCTTCTCTATCCCCATTTGTCTAAATAAAAAACTCTGGATTGTAGGAACCCAAAAACGAAGGAAAGAAAAGCACCGGGGGCATTGTGAAGTAAAAATCCTTCGCCTGCCTAACTGCTTGCAAGGAAGAAGATGGCCTCATACGAAAAGATGTTCTGAGAGTTGAAATTATGGAAGCATCATTTCAAAGAGGTTAAAAGGGAGCCCCCAGATATTTCCCTTTTAGATCTCCTCAATACATCTGGTTAAATGAAGACTAGAATTGCAGGGAAGAACCCTGCAAGAATTCCGAGTAGAATGAATCCAATTGCGACTATCCTGCTGAACCAGATTGATCCTCTGACTATGACTTTCTCCAAGGCGATCACCATGCAAGTGCTGCCATGACCGGAATGGTCATCGCCCCAACGGCCAGCATGACGAACATATACGCCCAGCAGCAGCCGACGCAATAGGAGCCGTGGTTGAATCCCATTCGAAAGGCTCCGAACAGACCATTTCTTGACTGAGTAGCAAAAAAGCCGAATGGAGAGACGCACTGGGAAAGGCACCTAGTCTTCAACGAGGAGAATTGATAGATCCCAGCTGCAATCAGTATTGCACTCGGGTGTAATCAAAGAAAGCGCCGAAAGGGCAGGAACAGTTGAGGAAAGAGCCATTGCTCCATAAACCGAAAGATAGGCTCCGATGCCAAGCAAGGCATAGGTCATCAGATACACGGTGAGAAAAAAACGCCGCTCGTGGCCATCAGGCCCGAAGAACCGTCCATCATCATTAACGGCATAAGATAGTATGAGGCAAGCCAGGAAATTACGGCTGCCACGAGCAAAATTGAGGTTACTGCAAGCGCCAGTCTGTCTGGAACGAAAATCGGAACGGATTGACCCTTATCTTGGGAATGGCTTGACATGGGTGCTTTTCAAAACTCCGGCGATGTATTGGGCAATCAGTCAGAAATGGGAAGCTTCAACAAACAAAGTCAATTTGTTTTGAGAAACAACCTTTAGGGACCATTGTACGCGAATGGTGAGTAGAAGCCATTCTTTTCTGAAACTTCCCAGCTCATCCCATGATCGTGGTAACTCAGTTTTTTTGACTTTGAAACGACGGCACTCTCGCCGGGTGCAACGGCCAGAGGATTATTGGTGATCGTGACATCAGATCCTCCCTGACCCTGAATTGCTTCAATTTCTGCTTCCGCTATGTTCGGTATCTTCAAGCTTCTTTTCTTTCCATTTGCAGAGTAGTTGAACTCTACAGTCTTTACGCCGAGCATCTTACCGATGAAGGATCCCAGCATAGAAGGAAAACCGCCAGCTTGGCCACCAAAGATCTGCGCAAGCGCTTGCCTCTGGGCGTCGCTTGCCTTCGCATCCAGATAAAGCGCGGCATCCCACTTTACTTTTGCCATGTGCCCCGGAGAATGAGCAGCCAATGCCACGTTCAGACCTTTCAAATCCACGCCGCCGAGATTTCCCTTATCAACATGCCAAGCAACCAAAGCCGTACAATCACCCGTAGTAGGCGGACCCAAGAAAATGCATGGGCAGCCGACTTCGCAGTTGCAGGTTTCAAAATACGACCCGCTTAGATTCCATTTTTGATCAGTCACTGTTGCTTCCCCCGCTGATTCATTGGTGCTCGTTGATAAACCAGTGCAATCGGAGTTTCCACATGTGCAGACATGCACCTAATCCCTAATGGAGATCGGGCAAATTGTGATTATCGTAGTTGATATCCGTTATATGCCTCTCTCAAGTCGAATCCCGGCTGTCTTCCGGGGAAAAAGGCCCAATTTCTTAATCACAATTCAAAAGTTCGTTATTCAGGCATAAAGTTATCGACGCTTTACGCTCGTCTAAAATAGCGTCGTCTGGCTCTGCTCTATCGGCTTTGGTTTCTTTCTCTCAGATTTGTTTTTGTTTTCTTCAGTCTTGCTCGAATTGTCCATTGCTGTAGTGGATAGTTCAACTCTCTGGATCTGCACTACTTCACTTTCAGAAGACGCATCAGTCTCCGTAACCGGATTGACGCTCGTGAAATAATCGTTGATATCCGACTGATGACCCTCCGGCTTGAACAATGTCGCAAGTTCCTCAGAAGCAAGCACGAATCTGGAGCGCAGGTATTGTCCAACGTCATACTTGGCTGAAAGCCTCAAACCCAACTGGAGATATTTCTCGACCGAGCCGCGAGTCACCGAAGGCTGTAGAGGCCCGTCGCACTGCAGGCAAACTCCTTTGATCGGCATCCGCCGATATTTTGCAGAAC
>JBOGRL010000301.1:0-2777 GCA_050749505.1 Nitrososphaerales archaeon | reverse complement strand
CTCTTTTCCATGTCAATTTTCTGCAAAATTACAATTGCCGCTCTTGCGAGCTCGGAAGGATTCGAGGCTTTTATCGACAGCTTCTTGGGAAAGTAGTAGTTTGAAAAAACGTCGAGGTTGGCCGAAGGAAAGTACGAGATGTTGGGAACGCCGAGCAGAGCGGCCTCTTGGGTCATCGTTGCTCCACCCCCGATTAACAGATCAGCCTTACTGATAGAATCAACCCCGTCTATAATAGTGTCCGGAACAATGCAGCTTTTCCCGAATCTTCGTTTCGCCCAAGCCCGTTGTTCGTCGTATCTGGGGACAAGCGTAATTTCAAAATCGCCTAATTTCTTTATCCCATCTATCAATCTAGAGAGCGCTTCAGAGACTCCCAAGCCTTTCCTAAAATATGAGGCAAATGACTCTTCCAAGCGGATCAAGACTTTGCCCTGAACTTTTTTTGTTGCTCTGACTTTCGAATACTTGAGCCAAGCCCAAGGATCAAGTGCATGGTACCTCGAAACCTGATCTCGTTCAATGCCGTAGCGTTTCCATCGATCCTTGTGAATCGGAAATGGGCTGAATAAGCCCGCGGAAAGCGGAACAACAAGCCTGCAGGGTGCATTTGAGTGGGGAGAATCACTGCATACGTAGTGTTTGAGTCCAAGTCCGAAGCTAACTCTCGCGGCCTCGGGTGAGAGATAGCACAAAGAGCAATCGAAATCTTGGCCCGCCACAAATGGGATCAACTGATTTTGACGTTCCACGCTCGCGCTCAACTTTCCCCGCAAATCGCCTCCTCCATGCCTTCCGATTCTCTCGTGCTTCAGGTTGATTTGCGAAAATAATTGATTCAGCTCTGAATAATCCCTAGTAGTCACTACGCATTTTACTTTGGAAGGAGCTCGTTCTACAATAGCCTTCGTGAACAGGGCTTGCTTCGGAGTCAGGACATCGATCCAAAGCCGAACCAAATGGATTTCATTTTTTCGGAAAGAAAAAGCGGTATAAAAGAAGAAACATTTGCTGCTTCATCGGAAAAAAGAGGCAAACAGCCTTGCGACCGCTGAGGGGAAGCGAGAAAAGGACAGACTACGGCTTCTTCTCCGCAGCTGTTGCTTGCGATGCTGAAGGAGGGGTTGTTGCACTCTCTGTCGCCGCTACTGGCTCTGGTTCTAATGGAACCGGTGGAGGCGTTGTAGCCATAACATACCCGATCCAACCCAGAATGGCCAGTATCGCAACAACCGCAATAAAAGCAGTGATCTCGAGAACAAGAATTGCGACTCCCCTACTGAATAAGAACATCAAAGAACCGTAGATGATTATGCCGATCACAGCGCCTGCCACGAGGGCCGCGCCTATTGCTCTATCTCGCGCCATTAGAAAATACTCGTGACAAAAGTGGCTTGATATTTGGTATTTATGCTTTCGGCTCAAGACAGTCGATCAATAGATGACACTTTCGGTTCGCCTACGCCATGACTACCGGTGCTGTCCGCGTCAGTGTTTGTGTAATGTAGTTGACGAAGAATCTTATCATTGCTCGGATGGTGACGAATATCATCTTCTTCTCTGGCGATGCCTGTAGGTTGGAAAGGAAGCAGTAGTTTACGACCTGCCAGATATTGTACAGGATCATTGCAAGCATGAAGTAAATCAACCTGAGTTCTGGGAGAGGAGATGTAGTCATTCCAACAACTTCCTTGATTTTCCGAAATGTCGTTTCAATAGACCATCTCTTGCGATACTCCTTTGGAATCCTCTTCACGAAATATCTGACGCCCCACCCGCTAATGTTTGTGGCAAACGATATCAGCTCGCCTTTGTCATTGCGGACGACGATGACCATCGTAAATGTAGCTTCCACGCGATTTGCATTGTAGATAGGAAACTTATCGATCTTACCTGCCATGCCAAATGTGTCGATGGCTGCCTTCACTCTTTCATTTCCGACGCACGGCATTATGAATTTGATTTCCATTTCATTGAGTGCATTGATGCAATCCACGGTGAAGAATGCCCTGTCAATGAGAAGAATCTTGATTTTGATCCCTCTTGCACGAGCTTCTGTCACGAGCTTCCTGATTACCCCGTCTTTTCCCTCAGAAAGAAGCGTGATTTGGACTGTGTAGATGCAGATTCTCCTTCCATTTTCCACGACGCTTATCGAGGCGTATTCGTAAAAGAGCTCAGTTCCCTTATCATGCTTGCCTCTAACCACATTGGAGTTGAAGGTTCCGTAGTACGCTATCTTGGTGTAATCAATGGCGCATACGACCGGCTTCTTTAATAGAAGACCTGAATTCACTGCCATTGCCACAAGCTCGTCGTTGACTGCTGTGAGCCTCTCCCAGATTTTCATCTGGATGCGTACTCTTTCGAAGTAATCCAACCGTCGCTGATTACTTTGGATGCCAAACAGCTTCTTCATCCGGTAGAGGAATTCAGTTCCTGAGGGCGCGTCTATGTGGTGCTTGATCCTCAGGTCTTCCATGGCGGTCTCAGCGTATGTGTTGTTCAGGGAAAGGTAGAGCAGTCCGCTGTAGATTGCATCGTTCTTGTAGTGAGCGTTCTTCGCCGAAGCTACAGCAAGATTGACATGTTTGTCTAGGAGATCTAGCGCGAGCTTATTAGCCCGAAAAGACGCCTGCGCTTGTCGTATCTTTCTATCCGGTATCCGATTGAATAGTTCTTGGTGGAACGTAGTCATGGGTGCCGGGTGGGAAAGATGCTCCTATCCCAGCGAGGCCCAAATTTTCTAGGCTAGGAAGTCATTTATTGATCGACTG
>JBOGRL010000300.1:0-3851 GCA_050749505.1 Nitrososphaerales archaeon | reverse complement strand
GGACAGAAGAAGACCCATTCCGATGCAGTCTTTATTCCGCCGGTCATCAGCGGTCTTGCTTTGATCCCAAGCCGGGAAGCGACGTTCTCAACTGCAAAATCGTCAGAAAGCAAAATGGCCTCGTTTCCATCGGCCGCGATTGACAGGCATAGAGCAAGCACACTAAGATCTGCTTTTGACATGTTACTGCTGTCGCCAGTGTTTCGCGCGGCGTCCTTCACCCTCTTGTAGTGTTCTGGCGTAGCCTGCAACACATTGATCTTCGATAGCGCAATCAGAGACCTCGTTCTTTCGTTAGAGACTTCGCTTATCACGTCTGGAGTCGTGACAAGGTTTTCAGTCGTGTTAGTGTAAGGGACACCCGCATAAAACGCGGTGGTATCCAAAACAATGTATTGTTGCGCCAAGAGAGGAATCGGGTACTCTTTCACTAATTTGAGGCAAAAATGATAGAAGGCATCAAGAAACAGGTAGCAAATAGGCCATTTTAGGAAAGGGGATTCTAGTGTCTGTGACTATTTCCGACAGCACGGCTGATTATCCTGTTTTGAACACCTTATCAAACTTTCGCTCGATCTTGATATAAGATCAGACAAAAATCTTCAACTGAATCCGAGGTTAAGGAGCTGCCTGTAGGGCCCACTTTTGTCGAATCTCACGAACGAGGCTTCCTTCGAATGTTTCCGGAATGAAACGTTCATACCGAGCTCCACGTTGAATGTGTCCTGGCCATCAATCACAAGATGAAGCGCTTGATCGCCGCTCACCCTGACTTTTGGGGAGCATATGATCGGCGGAAAACGGTTGAGAGGAGCAAGAGGCGTGAGCTCAAAGATTTGAAGTGATCCCTCCACGAACGGGCTGCCATATGAGTAGGAATGCCCAGTCGATCCTGTTGCCGTCGTGATTAGGAGACCATCCATTCTCTGGGAAAACCTTGCGCCGTAGTTAAGCTCGATAGTAAACATCGGAGTTCGCGACATCGCCTGGCGGATCAAAAAGACTTCGTTAAGAGCAGGAGGAAGAATCTTGCCTTCGAGAGAAGGTGAAACCCTGAGCCTCTTTTCAATGATGAAATCTCCCTTCTCGATCTTGTCCAGTGCACCGCTTATCTGATCGGGTTTTATCTCGGCAAGGATACCCCGGCCGCCGACATTCACGCAAAGGCAGGGAAGATTGCTGTCGAGCACTCTCAGGAGTCTCAGTATCGTTCCGTCCCCAGACACTGTGATGACAAGATCAGTTTTGGATTTTGCGATGTCCCGGACGTGTCGCACATGGCCTACTCCCTTCATTCGCAAGTTCGGCGAGCTCGTCACGCTGAACCCCTTCCCGAGCAAAATATTCGCGATCTCTTTTGCTACCTCCTTTGCTTCACCTTGACCTTCCTTTGATATTATCCCGATCTTTGATATTTTCAGAGCTAAAGACCTCGCAGTTGACCGTCGCGAAGTAACGGATCAATGTCTTGATCTATCGATTTAAGTTTCATGATGGCGAAAAGCTCCGAAGCTGGATTTCCTTCGAGGATAAAAATCGGTTGCCTTGCAGAAAATGTGAAACATGATTAACGTTAAATAGAGTTCTCGTCATTTTCGTGCTCTATTGTGTGTGATAAATGAGCAAGCCAGTTGATCTCGGAAGCGTCAAAGAGGGCTCTTACATCCTGATCGATGGCGAACCCTGCAGAATTGTAGAGTATGATAAGAGCAAGCCGGGAAAGCACGGGGCTGCAAAGGCAAGGGTCGTGGGTATTGGGGTTTTTGACGGAGTGAAGAGGAGCCTAGTGTCGCCGGTTTCATCTAATGTTGAGGTTCCGCTGATCGAGAAAAAGTCTGGCCAGGTCGTTTCCCAGTCTTCTAATAATGTTCAGATCATGGACCTCGAAACATTTGAGACGTTTGATGTTCCGGTACCCAGCGAGGATGATGTCAAGTCCAAACTCGGCTCAGGAGTCGAAGTCGAATACTGGAGCGTTTTAGGTCGCACCAAGATTCAGAGGGTCAAAAGTAGCTAGCTAGCTGTCTGTTTTTTAATATGCAACTCTGGAATCATCGAGTTGCGAACTCTGCCTTTTTTTGCTGATCAGTTCTTTGTAGCATTTATCAAAAGTAGTCATGTTGCAATGATGAAAACATGGATAGAGAACGAGATTCCGCGCCATGTAATCAGAAATTGAACAAACCCTTCCGCTTTTCATCTTCCAGCTGCTTGAACTGTTTCAGAAGATCTTTTTGCCTGTCCGAAAGCTTTGCCGGCACAGCAACATTCACAGTCACCAACTGGTTTCCCCTTGAAGACCCCCCCAAACCCGCGAGTCCTTTTCCCTTGATTTTGAGAGTCGTTCCCGTCTGAGTCCCTGCCGGGACCACCAGATCGATGGGCTTTCCCTCAATCGTAGGAACCTGTATCGTAGTCCCCAGTGATGCACTTGCGATGTCGATTGAAATTTCATTTCGCAGATCATTTTCTTCTCTTGTGAAAATTTTGTGCGGCAGGACGTGACACACAACGTAAAGATCTCCCGCAGGAGTACCGCTTTCGCCTGCGTCTCCTTCAGCGCGTAATCTGAGGGAAGATTGATCCTCAATTCCAGATGGCACCTTCACAGAAATTTTTCTTGTTTTTTGAACCGTTCCGTTGCCCCTGCAATCGCGGCAGGGATTATCCATTATCTCACCCTTGCCCCTGCATGTCCTGCAGGTTTCGACGCGGACAAACTGGGCAAAACCTGATGAGCTGATTCTCTGTACCTGGCCCCGACCCCCGCATTCGGTGCAAATGCGCGGATTGCTTCCGGGTTTCGCGCCCGATCCCTTGCAAACTGGACATCTTTCAGTCCTTGGTATCTCTATCTCGGTTGTGAGCCCCGAGGCTACCTGTTCCAATGAAAGTTCTAAATCATATCTAAGATCTGCGCCGCGTCTTGCGCCGCGGCCAGATCCGGTCATGTTCCCGAAGAACATGTCAAAAATGCTCCCGCCACCCCCAAAACCGCCGAACCCACCGAATCCCAGATCCCGCAAGATCTCCTCGAAGTTTGCAGTCCTGAAAATATCTTCTGAGGTGTAACGACCCTGAATCCCCTCGTGTCCGAATCTGTCGTACTGAGCTCGTTTTGCGTCATCCGAGAGAACAGCGTAAGCCTCAGAAATCTCCTTGAACCGGTCCTCTGCGGCCGGCGCCTTGTTACGGTCTGGGTGGTACTGCATGGCCAGCTTTCTGTAGGTTGTCTTGATCTGCTCCTTGGTCGCATCCTTTGGGAGAGACAAGACCTCGTAGTAATCTCTTTTTTCGACCGACATTTTTTATCCTCAGCCTTTTTGATCGTCTACTTTGTACTCTGCGTCTACTACTTTTTGTGAAGGCTCGGCGCCTGCCTGGCCGGATTGAGTGGTTCCTGATGCTTGCTGGTTTGCTGCGGCCGCCTGCTGATAGGCGACAGTGCCGATTTCCTTTAGGACGTTTGTGAGCGCCTCGGTTTTCTGCTTTATCGCATCGATGTCCGCACCTCCGATAACGTCCTTGAGCTCCTTGGAGGCGTTGTCCAGTTTGTTCAGGAGATCAGCGGGTATCTTGTCCTTTAGGTCAGACTTTGTCTTTTCCACTGTGTAGAGAAGGCTGTCAGCATTGTTCCTTATCTCAGCTTCCTCCTTCTTTTTCTTATCAGCGTCCGCATACTGCTCTGCCTCTTTGACCATCCGCTCCTTTTCCTTTTCAGATAGTTTAGTGGATGCTGTAATTGTGATTCCTGTTTGCTTTCCGGTAGCCAAGTCTTTGGCAGAAACGTTCAAGATTCCGTTGGCATCTATGTCAAATGAAACCTCGATCTGCGGAACGCCCCTTGGAGC
>JBOGRL010000299.1:0-3748 GCA_050749505.1 Nitrososphaerales archaeon | reverse complement strand
GCTCACGCTTGCAGCTGGAATAGTCCTCGCAGTTCTCGGGGTGACCACTTTTGGATTTGCAGTGCGGAAATCGAGGAGAAACACCTGACAATCTTCTTCCCAATGCTCCAGACTCACTCAAAAAAAGGACAACTGTACGGACTCGAGCTCTGGAAGCAAAGCAAGAATGCGCGTAGGTGATGGAAGTAAGGATAGCAGGCGATGAAAAGATTTGTACTCCTTTGGATCCGTGTTTGAATTCGGGCCAAATCCGATCATCATGTGGAATCTCCACATTCATCCTACAACAAGCATCGAATTTCACACAATTCTGATAGTCTGTTGCCCCAAAAAATTGATCTAAGAATTAGATGAACGCGCGGACACTGATATATACCCTCAACCCGCTCGCGAATTGCGCAGCCACTCAATCGCTTCCCTCGAACAGAAAACCCGAGCGATGTATCAGAAATGCAAAACATTGATCCACTATATTTCATTACTCCCATCGTTGTTATTGTATTCAGCTTCGGTCTTGTCATTTACTGGCACTACAGGAGGGGCTTTTCAAAATGGGCACTAGTATATTCGCTCGCCGCTTATGCTGGTGCCATTGTGCTAAAGTATTTGATTCAGATTCCTACGATTGGTGCCGTTGATTCAACTTTTGCTGACAATCCCGCAATCCTGGGTTTGTACTATGGAGTGCAAACTGCAGTGTTCGAAGTCGGGGGAGCATTCCTAGTTGCGAGCATCGCTGTGTCGCGCGGGCACTTCAAGGCAAAGGACGCCGGGGGCTATGGGCTGGGGCTCGCGTTCTGGGAAAACGGCATATTGATTGCGCTTCCGCTGTTGATAAATTATGTCGCCTATTATTCAATACTTTCAACGCCGAATTCAACGATTGCTCAAGCCTTGTATTCCGCGTTGAGCAAGAGCGCGCCCGGTCTTTTTTACGGAACATCTGGAGCTCTCCCGCTGATTGGATACGCGATTCTTGAAAGAGTCTCCTCCCTCCTCGCCCATTTTGCATGGGGTTTTCTCTGTGTTCTGGCGGCAGTCTACAGGAAGAAGATTTACCTCGCAGTCGCCTTCCCGGTTGGCTTTCTGATTGATTTTCTCGTCCCGTTCTCTCAACGACTTGGAATTGGACGGTTTGAGCTGCTCGTCTTCATCGTAGCTGCAGGAGGCCTGATTGCGGCCTTGGTTATGACGCAAAGAGTTCGCAAGCAATTAAAAGCAGGACTTTCAGGAGCGGCGGGAAGCGTTGGTTCTTCCGCCCCAATCAATCAGACAGAGGTGCAAGCAAACTTGGGTTCTCTTTCGGCCATCAATTTCAAGCGGTCGGTAAATTACGGCAAGGTCTATCTCATCATCGCGATTGTAATGTCGCTAATTCTTGTGTTTACAACCTCGTTTCTTACCACGACCCCGCAGACGCACCGGTACATCGCAGGTGAAGGGCAGGCCCTCGGCATCAGCAATCCGGGCGCTCTGGTCATAATATCCGTGTATCCCATCATCAGTCCGCTATTCGCTGTGATCGGCTCGCTGGGTGCGCTCATGATATTCGCAAGCGACAAGGCAAAGGGCGTGTATGAATACCTGATCGCGTACGGTGTCAATACCTCCTCGATTTTTTGGTCGATAATCCTATCCGCCGTTGGAATGGCTACGATTGTCCTTGCAGTCTCTCTGCCAGTAGTAACTGGAATACTCATCGCGCTGAACGGATCTGTTCCCTCTGAATTCATTGAGCTGGTATTGATCTACACCATTCCTCTGGCATACGCGGTAACGATGTTCACAGCGATTATAGGGATGGTATGGTCTTCTCTCACTACGCGCAGGGCAGGAGTAAACAGCCCGGTCGGGTTGGCCCCAGTCTTTGGTATAGTCCCTATAGTGATTGTCCTTCTGGTGTCTGAAAGCATACCACCGCGTTATCTCACCTTACTCGTGGGTGTCGTAGCGCTTGCTCTGGTCTTGCTGGTTACAGTCCTGATATCTGTCTCAAGCAAGAAAATGGTGAAGGAGAGGTTCATTTCCAATGTCTGATGCACAGGAAGGAAGTGTAATAACATCAATGAATCCTTCCAATTCCGCAAACACCGCTCTGGAAACTAGGCCACGCGCAATACTGCTCGACAGCGCTGTATCCGGTTACTATGGCAAGAAAGTAATCGATGGAATCTCGTTCTCCATAGACAAGCCGTCCGTGTACGTGGTGCTCGGCCCCAACGGCGCCGGTAAGACCACCCTCTTCAGGACGCTCGCGGGGATACTGAAACCCTACTCGGGAAGAGTGGAGATTAATGGCCTGCCAACCGAATCGCAGGCAGCAAGATGGCAACTTGATTATCTCTCGCACATTGATGGCATACCCGACGGGATGAAGGTCGTCGACGCCCTGAGGTTCTACGCACGGGTCGAAAACGTTGGAGAGGAGGCCGTGAAGAATGCAATTTCTCTGCTCGACCTTGAAGAAATCAAGCTGAAGTACTTTTCGCAGCTGAGTCAGGGACAGAAAAAGAGAGTTTCAGTTGCGAGGATATTCCTGCGGGAAAAACAGATCTACCTGCTCGATGAACCTACTTCAAACCTCGATCCCAAAGTGGCAAAGGAAATAAGGGAATTAATCCTCGACCTCAGCAAGAACAAGATCGTGCTTTATTCATCTCACAACCTGTACGAGGCAAGAGAGATAGGAAGCGAGGTGATTGCAATCAGCCAGGGGAAACTCGCGCTGTTCGGCAAGATAGATGACATCAAGACCCAGAAGTACGTCGTAGGGATCAAGGCGCTGAATGCAGAAGGCATTCTGGGTTCGAGCAAAAAGGAAGGAGGCTACTATCTGCTGGAATTAAATGGGCCAGACGACGTCCCAAAGATCGTGGCTGAACTTGTAGGCAAGGGGGTAAAAATACGCGAGGTCAAGGAGATGCAAAACCCGCTCGAAGAGCTTTTCAGGTAACAGAGTCTGTCGAGAAGTCATTACGGGTGGACTCGCGCAGGAAATAATATAATCCTCTTGAAACAGGGGGTAACCTCAAATGGCCAAAATGGTAAAGTGTCCGGAATGCGGGGAAGAGTTCAAGAAACCGCTCTTCGGTGAAAAGAGATCAGGAATAGGGTTCACTTTTGCTGTGATTGGCGACCTGGTCTGCCCAAAATGCGGGCACAAGGGACATACTTCTGCATTCGTGGATGCAGAAAGGGAGTCATCGTCCACTTCGACTTCGCCCAAATGAAAAACACTTGCACGCTCTATCAATCATTCTAACCCCATTTCGGCCAGAGTAAATGCCGAGCAAAAGGAAAAAAAAGCAATACGTAACGGAACCTTCTGATGCGGCCTTTACTAGCGAAAAAATCTTCCAACAGTTGACGGGTCGCATTACACGCAGCTCCAATTGGATCTGGAAATTGAACTGTTGGTGCAGAGACTGCGATTTCAAAACTTCTGACCAGGGTGGGTAGGCGCAAGATCACGAAAATCGGACACCCACAAAGTTGCAAGAGAAAGTTACTAACCAGTATTAATTCCTGGCAATCTAACTATATTTCAGGCAACTCACAAAGATAAAAAGATCAATCAAATTATCGTGAAAAATCTTCTTGGGTGGTTTGAGCTATTTTTCTGAATACGCTTTTTTTACTATGATGGAAGAAACGCGGGAGGTTTTGGATATCGACACGAAAGTCATCATAAAGGAATGAATAAGAACAGAATGTGCTCTGCAATGCTTGGGGCCGCTTCGGTGAACAT
>JBOGRL010000298.1:0-2681 GCA_050749505.1 Nitrososphaerales archaeon | reverse complement strand
CCCAATGTCGCCGTCGAGCTGCACAAACGCCAGTCCAGCAGATTGAGCCTCCATCTCAAGCGGAGAGAGCTCTTCGTCGACCTGCCTGTATTCCGGATGACGGTACAGCGCATTGTCGTCCAGTGTTATCCTTGCATCAAGAGCTACTAGTGAGCCATCGCTTCTTATCGCGAGTGGATTTGATTCAGCTAGATCTGCGTCAACCGCATTGAAAATTTTAAAAATTTTCAGGCATATAGATGCGTAGTCGCTCGCGATTTTTCCTTCAAGGCCGATTGCTCCTGCTGCTTCGCGCGCCTGGTAAGCGTGGAGTCCCAAGATTGGGTCGATCTCCCCTCGAAAAATCTTGCCTGGGCTGCTCCTTGCGAGTTCTTCCAAGTCTACTCCTCCCTCAGAGCTAGATATCAGGACGACACTCCTCTTTGCCCTGTCGATCGTGAAGCCGACGTAGAGCTCTTTTTGCGCCTTTTCGGCTTCGACAACAAGGACAGAGTTAACATGAATACCTTTGATTGCAGAGCCAATCATACTTCGGGCAATGGTGTACGCCTCTTGTGGGCTGGAAGCGAGTTTGACTCCCCCTGCTTTCCCTCTTCCCGCAACAAGGATCTGTGCCTTGACAACTACCGGCGCACCAATATCGGCTGCGGATTTTCTTACTTCCTCGGATGTCCTGCACAGAAAACCCCGCGGAACTGGAATTCCTTCGCCTTCGAACAACTCTCTTGCTTGGTATTCGTGAATTTTCAAAGGAAATTTTCTCCAAAAGAAATTGCTTTACGTCGAATTCACGGCTGAAAGCCATTAAAAACTTAACAGAATAGATCAGAAAATTGTTCAGCAGGTTGCAGAATTAGATTTCTATGGCGGCGGTTTTGGATTCACACACAAGGCCAAGTACTAAACGTTAAATGTAGACGATAAAGACGTTTAATATCCTGTGCACTGAACGAGAAAAGTAGTGTAAGTAACAACATGCCGATCACAGACGCCGCCAAGAAGCAGATTGCTCAGAAGCGTAGGCTATTTTTCAAGATATGCTTGGTCTGCGGCGCGAAAAATTCAATCTCCGCGACGAGATGCAGGAAGTGTAAGCACGAGGCTCTTAGGTTAAAGAACAGAGCACTCGGCGTGAAAAAGTAACTCCCAAGGCTATAGTGGCCTCTAATCATCGGAATTCCAGTTAATGCATTTGGTGACGAGTTCTCGACGTTTCCGAACCTCATTATGGTTGGGACCTCACGCAAGAGGCGACTCGGAATGGATCAAACACGTCCGTGTCTCAGAAACGAATATATCCTGAATCAACCTATACAATTTGATTGGAAATGGCTTCGCTCATAACCGGAACTTCAGAACAGTTGATTATCACCGACGCGGCAGTTGAGAGGATCAAATCTCTTCTGACGAAAGAAGGCAAGCCTGAGGCTGGGTTGAGATTGTATATTTCCGGAGGAGGTTGTGCAGGAATGTCTTATGGCATGTCAATCGACGATACAATTTCCGCAGACGACGCCGTTGTCAGATCAAAGAGCATAAGGGTAATTGTTGATAAACTCAGCCTAATTTACCTGCGGGGCTCAAAAATCGACTATGTTGAGAACTTGCAGTCATCAGGCTTTCAAGTTGAGAATCCGAACGCAGCATCCTCGTGTGGGTGCGGTCTGTCGTTCAAGGCGACAAAGGAAGTCACCAACGAGGCAAAAACTCTAACCGAAAACAAATAGAAGGTCCATCTCGGCTACCCAACGTTTGCAATTATGCACGGAACCTTCATTTCCTCTTCGCTTGGTCCACCATGCCGGCCTGGTACGCCTCCGTGGCCAGGGTCAAGAGTAGAATTGTCAATCGCATTATTGGACAAGGGTAATGCGACAAGATCTCCGATTCGATCGCGCGCTTCTGATTTCACCTCTCCCAATCCGAAATAGCCCTCGGCAAGAAGCTGTTGCGATCTTTTGATTTCAAACAATCTGTCAAAGTTTTGATCAAAGTATTTCCGGATGTTATCTTCTTCTCCTCCCTTTGTGTGAAGAATCGAAGCCCTTGAATCACCTGTCGGAGGAACCTTGAGCATGTCGAGCAACCTCGGATGTTTTGCGACGTCGATTACGTTTTTTTTCTCAACATGAACTGCGCCGTGATCTCCAGAAATGATTAGTATTGTGTTCTTCGCAACATTTCTGTCAAGTTTCCGAAACAGTTGGGCTTCAACCAGCTGGAAAATTGATTCGATCTCGACGGCGTATTCTTCTGAATACGGGCCGTGGGCGTGAGCCAGTGTGTCTGGTGAGGGATGATATGCAAAGTGAAATGACTTTTCGCTAGCGCTCTTTTTCTCCAAATTCTTTCTCAACCTGACAAGCATGTCAGCGGCACTGTTTTGCGGCTCAACGAATGCCCCTCTGCAAGTTACGACCGAGAGGCCACTATCAATAATGTGGCGGGGAGAGTATACGGTTGACCCGATTCCTTCATCGCCTAGTCTCTCATGTATTGTTTTTTGGCGCAAGAAATTCTCTTCGTTTAGACCAATATCGAAAAGCGACCTGCCTCCTTGGATGGGAACAAATCTGAGCATCTGCCCAATAGTCCCAAGCTCTCGGAGATACATGGTGTAGCCAATGACTCCGTGTTCCTGCGGTGTCAGACCCGTGTGCAAAGACAACATTGCAGAGGCC
>JBOGRL010000297.1:0-3039 GCA_050749505.1 Nitrososphaerales archaeon | reverse complement strand
AAATTCAAATAGACCCTATTAAAGCGACCCGCTAGGGTGGATTCATAGGGAACGGATGTCATTGTCCCACAGCCGCTCGGAGTCCTGGGAGGATGTCACATTGTTTTTCAGCCATAGTCTTTTTTCCACTTACCACCCAAAACTCAGATCAATCATTTAGAGGTAACTTCTTGATGTGTGAGGGTGGTGAGCGGTATCGCTCTTTTTGCGTTTGGCTAGTGCAAACTGTGAGTGACTCCCCCGCGGAGCACTTTTGGGTTTCCCACCGCGGTAATAGCTCGATTACATGACTCGGGTGAGTAAAACACCAGGGTACCCCTTGCTAAAATCGAAAGATACTCCGTAAGGGCTAGACGGCGGCCTCTTTGCAAACATGACCAGGCACCCGTCGACTTCTTCCAGTTTGATGTGCAGGTCGCAGTTGTCTGATATTATCTGCAGATTCTTCGTGCTAGACTTTGCCAGCATCATTGTTACGTCACCATACTGCCGCAATTGGGCCGTCCCACGCGCCATGTAACTCGGTAGATTACCCGCGTCGCCGCGAGAAAAGGTCTCATAAGTGTCCATACTCAAGAGCCACAGCGTAGGCAGATGATTATCTCCCTTGATATGCAAAGCAGTCTTTTGTTGCGCCTCATAAGCCTCATTAGTACTCAGTCCCTCCAAGCTGACTATCGATGGGTGGTCGATGGATTTGATGTACGAGGATATTCTCACTCTTGATTTGAGGAGTTGATCATCCACGTACGGACTCAAGCCATCCAGTATCATTTCGGGCGTCGTCTGGCTTGAGGGTACAATTAGGCAAGTTCCCCCGTTTAAAAGAAAATTCAATGTAATTAACGTATAGATCGGCGTGTGCCAATCACATCCCACAGTGCGGCCTTCTTCAACGACAATAAATGAACCTCTCTTGAGGCCCCCTCCAAAGAATTCATCGAGATCTTTACTGCCTGTTGAAAAGTGGGTCGGAGTATTCGGAGTTGGACTGGGAAATTTTCCCATGCTACGATAACCATTGTTCTGATGGATCTTCGGCTTGGCAAAGACTGTGAAAACTCCGTCTTTCAGAGTGTAAATTGATCTTCGGTCGTAGAGCGGTTGACCGCGCAGTTTTTCCCAAGTGATCCGCCTCACGCGCCTGCCGTCGGGAATTTTGACATAGCTCAATGAGATTATGGCGTCAGCAAGATAATCCGTACTCGTTAATTCAGGCTCTTCGCTGATGAAGACCAAACGAGACGCGCTCTCGTCTATGAATGCGGCCATCGCTTTCTCAGTTTTCAGCCTGTCTACTCTCTCCATTTCCTTGGCTATAGTATCCCACGCATCAAGTACTATGAGATCCTTCTTTGCAGAAGCCGCTTCAATGACATGCTTCAATGCATCAGTTGCAAAGTTCAGTCGCGCATCCTCGTAACTCACGCGCTTGGATACAAGGGTCACTTCTCGGAATTGTTCCTTCTTCGACTCTAGGTGCTTCAGAGGCAAATTTTGGTTGGAGAGTTTTTCTAGCCCGACTCGAGTCGAAATGTATGCTGCGCTTTCAACATAATCAAAGAGTCTTGCCGCAAGAGTCGTTTTGCCCGATCCGGGCGGTCCCTTGATCAGGATCAACTTAATTCCAGGGGCCAATAATCTCCAAAAGCCGCTGCCATCTCCACCCGAAAGAGAACCTGCTTCCGCCAGAGAATCTCTTTCCCTATGATCAGCTAATTTCTGCTCTGTCATTTTATTTCTCGCCGGTTCTTTGATAATAGGCCCTTGCTTCCTTGATGGCGGCGACCAAGTCCAGAGATGTGTTCAGTTTCATTTCTGGCACCGCTGACCCTATGGCTTCGACTATCGTTTCTCCGATCTTTTCGGTGCAGGCTCCAAAAATTGTGTTGAGCGATTGAGCAAACTTCTCCGGGTATACAGGTATGTCTTGTCTTCCCAGCTTGTAATAGTGCTCAAAATTCCAAAAAACTACCTGAGCAACTGACTCACCATAATTATTCAGGCCTTGCTCTATGGACCTCACTACTTTCAAATTCCAAGCAGTGTGATCATCGTTCGGTGGTTTGTCACTTTGCTTGTGAGTCAAGGGCAATCGAATCGTCTTTGGAATGTAATAAAAGCCTTTGAAAACGCTTGCTTCATAAAAGCAACCCAGATTTCGAGCCCTTGCCACAAAAGAGTTCGCTGCAAGTGGAGAAATTTGCTTGTTCTTTCAAGATCTGTTTGAAGCGATTCGCTATTCACAAGAAAGCTTGGAGAGATCCTGTTTCTCTCCAAAGTTTTGTAAAATAAAACTCATCTGACTTTCAGAACAATTGGGTTTTTTTGTGTTTTCCCGAAGCTTGAAATTTGAACCCAATCTGATGTGCAATACCCTTTTTGGACAGCAAAGTGAAAGTCTCACCCTGTTCTTGGAAAAATGAATCTCACAACCCATTGGATTCTAGCTGTTGCACTTGGAATCGCCATCTTCCACAATGTCCAGATAGCTCTGATCATGAGCATAGGCGCCTTGATTCCTGACCTTGACAGAGAGTATCTGTTTGTGGCCCAAGACTATATCGGAAGGCACCAGCTCCACAGATCGCTATTTCACAATTTTTTGGTCATCGGCGCGCTGTATTTTTTCAACCCGTTTCTCTCGCTCGGGGCGCTTACTCATTCGCTTCTGGACATGTTCACTTCGGCCACGGATCGGGGCGCTGAAGTCCTTTACCCATTCACGAGGATCATCTCGAAGTATTATTACTCAATAGAAGGTGGAAAGGTCGGCCAGGGGAAGAACAAGGTAGAATGGTGGGTTGAAGATCCTTGGAAGCTACTCAAGGAAACATCGGATAGAGACCTTCGAGAACCGACGGAGCAACCCTGGAGAAGATCCTACGGGCCATTCAAGAACAGCAGGATTGTTGATTGGGGAATATTCTTTTCATCCATAGTTTTCCTTGGGATTTGTTACGCGTCTTCGGGCAGCTATTTCTTCTCGATGAACGGGTTTCGGTCGCTTTCGCTGATTTCCCTTGTCGGAATAGCCAT
>JBOGRL010000296.1:0-4344 GCA_050749505.1 Nitrososphaerales archaeon | reverse complement strand
CGTTGGTACTTGACAAAATCTGGTTCATTTGGGTATTCTCCTCGAAGATCATGAGGTAGGCCTGATTCAGCGCCGTGTTGTTTACGAGAAACACAGGGTTAATCGTGTTAAGGACCAGAGAGCACGTATTAAGATCAAACGACCACCCGAGAAAAGTACTGCTTGGATTTGCATGAACTCCTGGCATTGTGGCCAATCGAGAGAATGCTAAATCTACAGCCGCCTGAGCATGCATCCCGAGAGTTTCATTAAACGCTTGTGAAGCAACGTTATTCAAAGTACATGTATTTTGCGAGGCTGCCGCTCTCTGAATGTTTGGCATCGCAACAGCAAGGAGTAGAATTGATATGGCGAGAACAAGTATCCGTCTGGTCAGAAGACTGTAGAAGGCCCTACCATGTACCTGATTCTTGCTATTGATATTCCGTCGCGCGAGTTCCATCCTTCCTACGGCCAAACTATTATGCATGAGCCTCAGTCTTCAGTCTTGACTGGTAATATTTATAGATTGATTACAGCTGTATATCCAGCTAGGTAGTAGAATGTTATAGTAGAATCTCACTGTTGCGTAATTTACGGTGGTTGATCTGAGTGAAACCATCTGCGCGTACTATTGTGGGTTTACCGGCGCATCAGGATCTTGCTGCTCCTTGACAGGCATTCATTTCGAAGGGCGCCGCATTGGAGACTGTCGCATTCGATAAATCATACCCTTGTGAATTGACAGGGACATTCACGACGATCTGACTGATGTTGTAATAGTCATATCCACAAGTGTTTACGAATTCGTGCACATGACTCCAGCTGTTGAAATAGAGGTTCGTCCATGCCTCGCTCACATAACCGCTACTACCTACATGAGATGCACTTGAATTTGTAAATGTCCAAAAGAGGAATTGCGACCCATTCTCGGCCCTTGTGAAATTTGAATTAGTTTCTATTGCAGAAACTAAGGAGTACAAACTTGAAGGAACAGGCTGAGGGCAAGACTCAGCTGGAAAGATGGATTCTGTTCCATTTGGATATGTTTCGACAAAACCTATGAAACTGCTGTTGACTATTGGTCCCGCTCCGTAAGCTTGCCACAGAACTGAAACAAGGCAGTTGGAACTTGTGGTGGAAGTGTGTGCAGTTCCAAGTTGAGGCTGTATAATGTAAACTCCCAATCCAATTGAGAGAGCAGCAATAATAGCAATAGCAGCTGTAGCCAATGTCCTTACGCGATATTCGGCCATCTTCTATCGGGATATTGCCATGGTACCGAAATATTTAGTGCTACATTTTCTCGGATTATACTCCGTGAATGAATCGGCTGGTCTAAAATTTAGACCAGCGATGAGAATTTAAAGTAGGAACGAACTGTATCCAGCAGAAGATGTAAAGGTGACAAATCATAAAACGCGGACACCGAGAGCCGGACACTCGGCCAATTGAGCTCACAGGGACCACATTGCGAGTTTATCGGTATCTATACAGGGCAGGGAAACCTCGCGGAATACATGATATCCAAAGGGCTTTGGATTTGAGTTCTTCTTCAGTAGCTGTCTATCATGCTAAGAAACTGCTGGAAGCTGGAATGATAAGAGAGGCGGATCAAAACGAATCATTGACGAAGCATGATAAAATTGAGCAAGCAGAAACTGAAACGCTAGAAGGAGAAAAAAGAGCTGCGGGATATGTGGTAGATAGACTAATGTTTGACAACATGATTAGGATAAGAAAGTCGCTTATCCCGCTGCAGGTCGGTTACGCAGTTTTCTTTGCTTCAGCTCTTGTTTTGCTATTGTCTCTCTTCAGACCTGACGCTTTGTCAGGAGCATACATGTTTGCGATCGTAGTGATTGGAGTAGCAGTCGGAGTATTCGTTTACCAAGCATTCAGAACTTCTTCGCAAAATCGAGTGTTATAGACAGGATAACTTTGCCATCGAAGTGTTCGACGATCAAGCACCTATCCCGGAATGTTTTCATCATCTCAAGAATGCGTTATATTCCGTTGGCGTTTAACAGCAATTCAATCATCCCTCCCCCTTAACCACATCTTGATTTACAACTCGTTGCATGCACTTTTGAAATATTCCAGAAAAATTGCGTAAAGTGCTTTGAAAGATTTCAAATGAGTCAAACCTCCAATCAGCGACATTTCTAAAAAAATAGTCCATGACAGAAGCTTCGTTCTTAACTGAGATCGGCTGTAGTCTAGGTGAATTGCGCTAGGTCCGGGGAGACTAGATCATTAACCTGCGATACAAAAAAAGACGTTCCCTCCCCGATTCAACCGCTGTGAAGATCTGCTCTATTTCGCTCTCGATTCCCTCTTTCGAGTACGCATTGCGGATGTATTTTCGCCCGCCCTTCGATTGAAATCGATTCAATGGAAACAAAATCGATCGATAGCTGGTTGGTTCGATAGAAGCTTTTACCATTCATTTTTGGAAAAACTCGATCAGTAATTATTGAGCGCTTCCAAAGTCTCGAAACGAGTGATTCGATCCAAATCATCAATCTATAAAATCTATCATTCGATCGATCTGTCGAGTTGAGCGTGGAATACCATCCGCATGTCTATACACTGTCCATTTTGTCCACTTTTCTAGTCTATACACTGTCCAGTAGTCCATAGCTCTCCAGTCTATACGTTGTCCAATTTTCGAAAGCTGAAAATTACGATGATGTAGTAGACGCTTCACGAGGAACCGATCGTTCGAGCAGTATATCGATAGGATCTTTCTCTTTCGGCTTCGCCAGCTGCTGCATAAGGTACAAACGAAGCGCGTCATGATTGCTATTCCTTGGCTTGTTCTGGACAAACTTCTTGCACGAAATGCAGTGGTATCCTATTTGCTCGACCTTGAGGTCTCCCTTTCGAGTTTGAACGTACAGCGGAAGCATAGTCTTAGTCTTCTCACTCTTGCACTCCCTCAGCCTCATCTTTGAGCTCCTGATTATGTCTAAAATCCTCTGAGTGTAGTCTACCTCAACCTCAGAGATGAGTCCAGACTCCACCCAGGGTCTTATCACCTCGTCGCAAATACGAAACTCATTATCTTTGATTCCAGCCTTTCTCAGTCTGTGGATTAACCTGTCCAGTGTCAGGGCTCCTTCACTCAGAATGGACAATATTGGTATCGGACTGTATGCTTTTGGTTGATTGCTAGTGTACACTTTCGCCTTCACTGGAATCAGTGGATTTCTCTTCCTCGCAAGACACCTTCTGCATAACATGAATATTTTCTCCCAGACGCGCTTTCCAAGGGCAACTGTGATGAAAGCATAAACTACCCTCTGTTTGGTTGCGTTGTTGCACACTGGACATCTTCCCCAGGGTCCGTGCGGCAGCCGCCTCCGCTCCCTGAAAGAGTTTCCACCTGTCCTCCTTTTCTCCGCTGTCTTTCTAGAAATTAGCTTGGAATGCCTTGCTCTTTAATTCCTATCACATATCGCATTCAGCTCTGCTTTGGTTAGCAGCCTTATTCTCAAGGAAAGCTCACAGTATAGCAGTTTCTTCTTCCAGGATGGTGAGCCAAGTACCAAGCTTTGCGCAATATTCCTCAGCTGAAATGGAGTCCGGCTCGCTCCGGATGACAACTTCAAGCATAGACCCCTCTGGAAGCAGTTTCTGCAATAGCTTCTTGAGACGCCGAAGATCTACATTCTTTGCCAGGAGAGCCTGCTGGCCTGTCAGGGTCATCAGAAGTGAGTTCTTGTGCACCATGACATATATCCCTTGGTTTTTGTGCACCCAAATATGCATAAATACCCAGACTACAGATTTCTGATCCAGCTAGCAAATGGTCGAAGAGAAGAAGAGGGGAAATAAGACGACTCCTGGAAGCTTCTGGAACGCGTCAAACAACAGGAAGAGACAGGCGATCTTATTCTATCTCGGCAAAGATCATCTTCGCCCCAAGAGGTTCAGCGAGATCTACGATAACACAAAAGGGATATGCTCAAGCAAGCACACCCTGATACTCTACCTTCGTAAGCTGGTCAAGGAAGGTGCAATTGCAAGGAAGCAGGTTACTAGGCGAAACGTCGAGTACTATCTCAAGACAAGCGGCTACAGAGTAAAGAAATTGACGCTGGAATGCGGCCAGATGCCGATCAAGCTAGCTCCTGGAAACGAGATAAGACTGGCCATGGTCTTGATTGGTGAAGATAGGCGGGAATACGTCCCCAACGATCTCCTGCCATTCTTGTTCTCGAAGGGATGGGTGTTCTACGATTCAAAGCAGCCGCACTTCAAGTACAACTACACGAGAGAGGGAATAGAATTCCTGAGGTCTCGCGGCATCTACGTGGAGAGGTGGGACTGGCTCTCAGAACTCGGTGATCTTTTGAGCGA
>JBOGRL010000295.1:0-2086 GCA_050749505.1 Nitrososphaerales archaeon | reverse complement strand
AACTGATGGATTTGACTCGCTTGGAATCACGTCTCAGATCAGCATTTTCCGCAAGGATCCTCCCCAACACCGATCCAATCTCAGCTTTACCATCATGTTCAATGGCATTAAGAAGCGCGTACTTTCTCGCCAGTCTTGAAATCACGTCATCGCTTGTTGACATTGTTCTCTCTCAAGCCGATCTATTGTTCTGCAGAAACGCTCACGTGTCCACTTTCTCAGTAATCGCGAGTTGTCAAGTATTCGATGAGCAATCTAGTCGTATGATACGTCTCCGGATGCAACTTTCGTCTATTTGCAGCAATCCTGTCAAATTCTGATAGTGCTTTCTTGGACATGCTTTTTGCCACGTTTTTTGCATAATCTATCGAACCGGCGCTCTTCATTTTTTCGAAAATATACTTTGCATCGGCATAAGTCTTCGATTGCCTTGTCTTGGAAAGCAGTTGAATGATCTTGGCTTTCTGCTTTTGATCGCTGTGCGCAAGCAGATGAATTAGCATGAGAGTCCGCTTCCCCTCAAATAGGTCGCCCAGTATTTCCTTTCCATACTTCGATTCGTTTGCCGTCAAATTAAGAACATCATCGATTATCTGAAACGCGATTCCAAGGTTGGTTCCAAACACTACAATTTCATCCAGAAGATCCTCGGTGGTAATATCTGCATTTTTGTGTTCAGTTTGGGATGCTCCAAGCAAAGTGCCCAGCCTGGCCGGAGTAATGCAGGTGTACCATGATGCTTTTTTTGTGACCATGAGGAAATAATCTGATTCCCTTATGTCCCATTTATTTCCGATTGTCCATGCAAGTTCCATCTGCTGACCTTCCGTGGTCGCATTGATCATTGCTGCGAACTCTGAGAGGATTTCCAAGGTCAAGGGATCGCTCAATCTTCTTTGATTCGTCAAAAGCAATTCCCACATTTTTGCATGTAGGGCATCACCCGCATTGATTGCAAGCTCTAATCCTACCTTCTTATGAAGCGCGGGAAGTCCCCTTCTAAGATCTGACTGGTCTTCGATATCGTCATGAATCAGAATCCAATTTTGAAATAACTCGAGGGCGGCGGCCGTAATGATCGCATCATCAGTCTTCCCACCGAATAAGCTACACCAGAGAAGGCACATCGTACCACGGAGGCCCTTTCCTCCTCTGCTCGGATAGTCGCGCATTAATTTATAGAGTTCAGAAATCTCAGCGGATTCGTGGACTTCAGGCAGAAAATCCAACACAATCTTATCGAGTCTATTCTTATTGGACACCAGTAGCTCAAGAACTCTCGGCATCTCAGTTTTAACTTCCACTTTGGAACACTCACACTTTTCTGATTCAGCTATTCTCTTTTTGAAAACGCGCGCAGCAGGCTTGATATATTCATCGAGCGGCGTCGTTTTTAAGGTTCTGTGCTTTCACGCTTAACGCTCAAAGCTTGCGGAGTACGATAAATCTTTGTTGCTTTGACTTGATCTCCTCTACCATTTATCAATTCTCGGAGCCGATCTGGCTTTGATCCATTAACGTAAAATACATCTGCTCCCAGTGCGGCCAGCATGAAGCCAGTTTCGATCTTTGAGCGAATACCGCCCGTCACATCGTATTTTCTTTCCTTATCCGCGAAAACCACGGACCTGTCCAAGACATTTATCATTGGAGAATTCATCTTTGAGTTTGGGAAAATTCCGTCAACATCCATAGCAAATATCACTCGATTCACACGAAACTTTCTGGCAACCGCTAGAGCTATTAGATCGCCTGAGATAATTTGACTCTTCATCTTTGTAACTGAAACATTTCCAAACGAGATGGGGAGAAGATCGTTCAGAAATAGCGTTTCCAATCGGATTGCACCTGTCTTATTTACCCTAGACCCATTAGCAGTTAGAAATTCAGATGTCAACACCGTCTGGCAAGGTAGGCCTGCCATGACAAATTCGTGCAAAACAATTGAATGCAGGTCTATCATTGCCGCCGAGGTTTTTGAAACGCCTTCAGCTTTGGCCCTGCTTGGTTTCCTCGAAAGTCCGTATTTTGAGGCGTAGTAATGGCCGAAAGAACCGCCTCCGTGGAGAAGGAATAAATTTGTTAT
>JBOGRL010000294.1:0-9550 GCA_050749505.1 Nitrososphaerales archaeon | reverse complement strand
AGGTCAACCAAGGTGGAGCGACGACAATCACTTGGACGCAGTATCAAACAAACATCGTAAGCGAGAATGACTCGCTCTCAATCCTTACAGTATCCAACATCACCCTAGTCTTTCCTTCGAGCATCGGCACCAATCCAAAGACCGATGTCGTTTACGTTGAATACGGCTCTAATACAACAAATCTCGCAGTCATAAACGGGAGCACCAATTCCCTGATAACAAGCATACCACTGGGGGCGGCTACTCAGGCAACTCCAGTTGTGAACCCGGATACTAACACTGTGTATATCGGCGATGCAATAATTAATGGAACGACCAACAAAGTTTCTGACTACTTTAATGCGAATATTACTTTTGTCGCAGCCGACCCTATCATGAACTTAGTTTACGCGATGAGCAGTACTTCGAATGGTCGCAACGGCACCACCACAATATATGAGGTAAACGGTACAAATGACAAAATAGTAAGCTCCCTGAGTTTTCCAGGTTATTCGGAGGCTGCGGATAACTCAGTTGCAATGAACTCTCAAACGGGTGTGCTTTATCTTTCAGTATGCACTACTCGATGCGGTTTCGAGGAGCAGTACATTGCGGGAATTGGCGCTACATCTTCAGGTTTGCAGGTCGTAGCCGAGATTCCGATAAACAGGCTGATTTTCAACATGGCAGTGAATCCGGTAACTAACATGATCTATGCCACAGCGCTTCAGAATCTCTTTATCGTAATTAATGGAACGACAAACCAAGTCGTAAACGAGATATCCATCACCGCTTACGCAAATGGACTGAGGGGTATAACTGTAGATCCACTAGACAATGAAATCTTCCTAGCAGGGTCGCCAGATTGTAACGGCTTTTCAGGTTGCGGCGCGAACACACTTTATGTGTTGAGTGGTTTAAACGATGGAGTCCTTGCTACCTTTGTAAGCAACCCAAATGTCGGACCGTTCCTTCTGCAATTTGATCCATCCAACAATGAGACATACGTTTTATTCTATTTCTCACACTTTGTAACTTCGGTGGAAATACCTCATTACACTGTCACATTCTTGATTCCATAGTGTGGAGAGACGTTTAACGCCCCATAAATCGTGGAACACCTATCTTTCTTCTGTGCGAAATTGTAAACAATAGAGAATCGTTGCGAAGCGCATAAACGATCTGGTTGACTTTGAACTCGCAAAAAAGCTGGTTCAAGGACTTTTTCAAGAGTCCAGCGTGGTCAGGAGATTGATTCTCGCAGAACCTGACTACATGCCCAAATCTCTAGGAGCGGAAAAGATTCTGCTTTATGTCGAGCTGCGGAAAGAAAAAAACCCTTTGAAACATGAAGTCATTGCGTTCCAGTATAGACAAACGATTTATGCAACTTAGAAAGCTGACAAGGTGGCAGATACCTTTGTCCTTGCAACCGCGCGAAAGCTGAGGGCAAAAGTGATTACGAGAGACACAGATTTCAAAAATATTGGCGAAGCTATATTGCTCTGAATCACTTCCAAAGCTCATTGTGTCACAATCTGAAGAGAATCTGTCTGCGAAGTGCGAGTACATGCAGTATGGCACCGCCGGTCTGCGAGGGATCGTGACTGTAGGATTGAGTACAGCTCGGCTAAACATTTTCAAAGACTTTGAGCGTCTGTGATACGTCAATGAAACGGAGCTTGAACGTCTCTACGTTTCAGGCCTGAACCCGTCCGAGGCTTCTCTTCCACGCTGGTTTCCTTGCTTGTGAAACCATTCGCATTGCTTGCGTATTGTCCACTTGGATGCGACATTTCTCAGCATTGACTAGGAGTTTAGATATCCAGGGTTCCACTTGAATTTCTCCTCTCGATTTTGAAGCGAATGAGTTTTATTCGTAGGAGTCAGAACGCCGGATAGAGAAAGAGGATTACGATGATCAAAGGTACGACAGCAACTCTTGCAAACTCGAGAACCTTCCTGAAGGCAGTCAAGCACCTTACGCAAAGCGACCCAAAACTGGCAAAGATAATCCAAACGCATGGAGCGATGAAATTTTCACCCGAGGGAGAGATGTTTCAATCTCTGGTCGAGTCAATATTAGGCCAGCAGCTAGCCGCACCAGCTGCAAACGCGATAATTGGTAGAGTTAAAGTTCTCTACGCTAACGGAATAATAGACGCCAAGAGCCTATACGGCACGCCCACAAGGAAACTCCGATCTGCTGGAGTCTCGCCGCAGAAGGTGAAATACCTGAAAGACCTTTCTTCGCGAGTCGTCAAGGGAAAGCTAGACCTTGAACTGTTGAAAACCAAATCTGATCTTGAGCTGCTCGAAGCACTTGATCAGGTTTTGGGCATTGGCTCGTGGACTGTGCACATGTTGATGATCTTCACGCTAGGGCGGCCGGACGTGCTTCCCACCGATGACCTGGGGATTAGAAAGGCGATCCAGAGCGTCTACTCTCTTTCCGAGATGCCAAAGAGAGACGAGATAGAGGAACTAGCAAGAAACTGGCACCCCTACTGCTCAGTCGCATCATTGTATCTGTGGAGGCACAAAGACGCCGCTGCCAAAGCGCAACGACCAGCGCCTAAATTGATCCATTAAGCAAAAAGGGCGGGAGTTTCCAATACTACGGACTCAGCTTGCGCCCAAGAAAGTCGGACTTGATCATCTGTTGATCGCCGCGAGAGTTGTTATTACTTGCAGGCGGAGAAAATTCACGCTTTTCAGCGCCTAGGAAATGTCTCGTTATTTTTCTCTGTCTCTGACCTTTGCCTCAAGAACCGACAGGCGCTGTACAGACAATATCGAGCCTCTTATCGAGGTCCTCAACGCGTGAATCTACACTGGCGATGTCTGATTTTAGCTCGTTTCGTAGAGAATCGATCTTCGTCATTAGTTTCTCATCGACTGAATCCATTTTTGCTGTAAGACGCGCGTCCATTTCTACAATCTTTTGTGTTGGTGGCCTCAAATTTGGCGTTCAATTCCTCCCTGAGGCTGTCTATACGTGAATTAGTGGAATCCATCCTGTGTTGACCTCTTGAGCTCCTCTTTGAGCTCCACGATCTCAGGCATGAGAATCCTGGTGAACCATCTAGGCACCTTCTCAGCTAGCTTGGAAGCCATCAGGAATTGCGGGCGTAATTTCCTTTTTAAAGTGATGTTAGATTCTTTCCTACGATTATCAATAAGGTCGAGATACTGGACACATCGGATGGTATACGGTCCCAGGCTGCTTTTCCATATCTTTTTTTGGTGCTGGATTCTTCAATTCTTATTGATACAAGAGTACTTTTTTGCACGCTCTGACAAAAAAGTGATGAAACCCAATTCTGATGAAAGTCAGCGATTAAAGTCGTTGGAAGGATGTCACTCCTCTATCCAGTCCGAGAGCAGGTTCATCTGTCGGATCAGGTCTTTCATGCTTTCAAACACTGGATACAGCACCATCTTTGACGCGCCCTGCGATATCACAGATCTGATCTGGCTCGTTATTTCCTCGCCGGTCCCGAATATCGAGAACTCCGGGAGTCGCTGGGATACATCATCCCTCAAGACCTTTCTCCTCTCAAAGTAGCTCGTCCCCTTGATGCGCATCAACTCTGATGCTGCCCGTGATCTTGACTCTGCCACCCTGCAAAGAGTGTAGACCATGAATCGCACTTTTCTTTCGTTCGCATATTCCAAGAGCTCGTTGATCGATGAAGTATGGAGGATGTACGCCACTGAGTTTGTCTCGGCCGCAAGGTCGATCGCCCTTTTTCCGTTGAACACGCCCTCCGCGCCAAGTTTGAGCTCCCTCCGCGAAAGTGGAGCAATCCGGAGTGTCATGTTGTGGAGCAGGTCGTAGCTAGGTCTTAGTCCATATGCAGCGTTTCCAATCACCAAATTGGCCGAGAGCCTTGCTCCGTATTTCTTCAAGAGCTGCTTGATCGATGCAGACTTGCTCACGACTGGTCCGTCGTGCATCGAAGCTTGGAACGTCTCTGACCACGCAAGCCCGAGATCGTAGACCTTGGAATAATCGTCCAGCGCTTCTTTTGGAGTCTCTGCGTCAAAGTTTACGTTGACCGTGCCGAGCGCGCTGTTGACTATTGAAAGGAACGAGATAGTCTTTTGCGAACTGGTGAGGTTTGAGTCAGCAAGCGCAGAGCGCTTTGTCGCGATTTCTATTTCGCTCGCAAGGAATGAAATCAGAGGTCATTGCCCCTTACCTCCATGAAACGATCCCTGCCCCAGAAACGATGACGCTTTACGCTGGGATTGGATTTTGCAGTCGCAGTACGACGATGAAAGGCTTTTTTGTTTAGTAGATACTATTAGTGACTGGATGAGGAACGCAGTCACCTGACAGTAGCACGATTGAAGTAGCATTCAATTTTGCTTTGTTCACTTCCTCGTGGGATTGGTCTTAACTAGAGTCCTAATAAACTATTCCCAGTTCATCCTGCGTTGCACGATTTCGCAAAGAGTAAAAATATGCCAAAAGAGGTGAAACAATCTTCGCAGTACCCTTCCTCGCTCAGCCGCGTCTCTTACGAAACTCGGATAAGTGCAACAAAGCACCGGTTTACCAATTTTCAAGTTCCGCTCCGCTGCCTTATGATACACCGCCATTGCTCAAATTCTATGACTGAGCCGTAGTGAATATGACGAGAATAGAAAGAGATGGAGACTGTGGATTCAAACAGAATCTTCCCATTATTTGGGAGACGACCATGCATTACGTAGAATCAATTCACGTCAAATAACTTCACGTCGATATCTTTGATCTTTGCAAGCTCAGGATCTGTAGTCAACAACGTACCGTTCAGGCTCCTTGCAGCTGCCACCGCAAAACAATCAGCCAATGAGAGATGGCCACCTCGATGGCACTTTTCCTTTCCAGCCAAAAGAGACAATTCTCTGCTAGTTTCAAGAATCTCCAATAGTTCTCTGCATTGGTGATAGCGGAGCTTAGCTACATCCTCTCCTAGCTTCTCGCAAGTCTTGTAATAGAGTTCGGAAAGATTTACTGATGTGACATATCCTTTCTTTTTGTTTCTGTCAAGTTGGCGGAAATAGGGTTGAACTCTCGCGTCTCCGCTGAAGAAAAGAGTTAGTATTCCCGTATCAATCACTACGTTTCTTGACATCAAGAGCTGCCTCGCGCCTGTGTTCGTTTTCCAATTCCTTTACCGATGCAACGAGAATGTCTTTCTTATCACGATCAATTCCAAATAGCTCCAAGAGCGGAGGAACAGGTATTAGCTCCAGCATTCCGTTCTCATTCTCAATGAAAACAATTTTCGTGCCCTCTTTAATTGAGTACTTTTTTCTGATCTTGGCAGGTATGTTAACCATGCTCTTGCTGGTTACTTTGGCCGTTTCTGAAATCATTCCATAAGTACGGCGGATTACCATGTATTAAAGAATTCACATGGTAATCAAAGAGACGGTCTTGCAAGCGCGCAGCGATTTATCTTTGGCGTCATTGGGGTCGCCGAGGCTTTTTTATCAGAACTCACGTTAATCTTCGCGGTCATCATATTGAAACCTCTTTCATTCGAGGTTTGTTACCCAAGACGCTTTGATTCTGATGACTCGCTGCGTCATGTTATAGCCGCGGATTATCTCCAGCTATCGACGTGCGGGGTTAGGCTTTAGTCTGCCGTCCTGTAGATCGCTTAACTTTGCCTGCCAGCAGGCTTGAACCACATCGAGCGAAATCATGTTAGCTTTCGGCCGGTCTTGCATTCTGGTGGGAGCCTAGCGATGAGTACGATGATATTCTCTCTGGCTGTCTCAACCTTGGACTGTTTATTGTGGAGTACTCATGATAGCTAGCGGCGCAAAAATGACTCCAAGATGAATTTGGCCCGCAGATAGAGCGGATAAAATCTTCGATTCGTTGACATGCAGAAAGCTTCTAATTAGTTACTCGGGAGGGCTATTCCAAATTCAGCCTCTTGGAAGCAAGGGCTGCCCCCTGAGTTAGGGCTACGAGTTTCTGCAATGCCACCGTATGAGTTAGCTTCCCGAATTTCGCAAAAGTCTCGAATCCGCAATCAGTTCCCGCCAGAATATTATCAGGACCCACTTTCTCAAGTGAAGCTACCCGCTCAAGCCTAATCGCGACAGTTTCCGCAGTTTCAAGAATTGGTGTCTTTACGTCTATGACGCCCATGGCCAGTTTCATTTCGTTCGGCCACTCACCGTCCTGTTTCAGGAACTGTTCGAGGATTAACGCGTCACCCTCGTGCCTCGGATTTGCCATTTCTCCCACTATTGTACCGACTTTTAGCTTGAGTATCTCAGGAAGTACTTTTCTGAAATCGGCGTCAAATCTGTGCGAACCGAGCCAGTTCCCAAAGCAGTAGTGCGTTCTGATCCTTTCTTTCGGTAGACCCTTGACTGCCTCATTTATCGCTTCCACATGGCTCGGAAGCGCGTCGAAGAAATCAACTCCCCACTGCCCCCTTTGCTTGCCCATCCCTAAATCCGGCGAGTCTATTTGCAGATCAATGCCGTCAACAGAGAGAATCGACTCGTACTCCTTTCTTAACTCCTTTGACGTTTCGAACAAGTATTCCTGGTGGTCATGGTACACGCTGTTGTTTGGGAACCACAGTGTAACCAATCCCGGGGAGGGCGCAGTGAGGAAGATTCTTTTCGCGCCTTCCTCCCTTGCTATTCTCAAAGCAGCTTCGGCTTCTTTCCTTGCCTTTTTTGCGCCCACGTATTCAAGTTTGGTTTCAATCTTCGGAAGGGAGAAACTGCCGAGGGGGTTTGACTCGAGAATTTCCAGATGTTGGGGATTTGATTCCCTCATTTCTTGAACAAATTCAGGCAACAAGGGAACGCTCGCATATTCTTTTTTCGAAAAACCCTCGAATCGACTCGGTATGTATTGAATATAACCGGACTTTCTTTGCTCTCCATTGCTCACCCAGTCCAGTCCGGAAGGGCTTCCTCCAGGGTGCAGTTGATCTCTTATTGCCCTTCTCTCTGCAACCTCGATCAAATGATCATATTGATCAGGAAGCTCGCCGAACGGCAGACCAGATGAGAGTGCCTGCATTATCTCTGGGGGTCTGAACCAGCTTCCCGTCATGGTAGTCTGGATCGCCAGCATTTCACCTTCACCCTCTGGCTCGAGATGCACGCAAGCAGTCTATTATTTCTATCTTGTAGACTGATTTTCTTCGTCCCGCAGACGTAGACACGTTTCGTGGAAAAAAGTCATTTTCACTCTTGGTAACCAGAATAAGATGAGACTTGAGGAGCTTCGCGTTCATGAAAGGTTCCGTGTTACCCAAGCTTCGCGCAAATAGTCCACCACTTTGTGGAGTCCTCCGGCATAGCTTGCAGCAGCTTATTGGATTGAACGAAGATATCGTTTTTACTAATCGAATCTTGCGTTTCAAAGAGATCAATAATTTTTGTCTTTCCTGTAGTCGAAGTATCTTTTTTGAGAATAGGTGTTGCATCAAAATAGGACACACAAAGGGGAAGCGTGTACTCATCAGTTCTTGAAGCCGAGTAAGACCAGAGGAAAGACAAATGTACGCAGCATTTTTGAAAAGGAAATTCGAGTTTGTCATTGGGGAAAAAAGTCCCTTTCTTGGATCGGGTCTTGAATCAAGACATACTAAAAGTGCTAGAGGAGATTCCCGACGAATCGATTGATTGCATCTATGCTGACCCCGATTACAACGTGGGCGTGAAATACAACGATAATTCTTACAAGAAAAAGTTCGATGATTACATCTCTTGGTGCATTTGCTGGTCACGGGAAGCTAACCGCGTGCTCAAGAAGAATGGGAATTTTTTCATCATAAACTACCCAAAGAATAACGCGTACCTGAGGACTAGATACCTGGACGACGCTTTCTTCGATGTAAGCGAGTACGTCTGGGTGTACAATACGAATATTGGTCACAGCGAGAAGAGATTCACTACAGCTCACAGATCAATACTCCACTGCACAAAGTCAGGAGAGAACAGATTTTACAAGGAAAACGTCGCGCGCCCCTACGAGAACCCGACGGACAAGAGGATCAAGAAGCTGATCGCAAGCGGCAAGCCCGGCAGGATGCCATACAGCTGGCTCTATTATGATCTAGTGAAAAATGTCGGGTTTACAAAAACATTCCATTCCTGTCAGATACCCGAGGGCCTTTCAAGCACCTTGATAAGGGCGTCGACGAAAAAGGGGGATGTTGTGCTGATTCTGTTTGGAGGCAGTGGCTCTGAGATAATTACTTGCAAGAATTTAGGCAGACATTACGTTTCAGCTGAAATCGATAAGAAATACCATAATTTGATTCAGAGACGACTCAAATTGGATGGGGGCGTACCAAAAGAGTACAGATTATTCAACTTGATGAGGAAGAAAAAGAAGAGTGAAGACTTCCTTCAAAACCAGCGAGTAAGTTAGAAGAAGTAAATGATCTCTCAGGGATAAACCAGGAGAGAGCGGATCGAGTGCGTAACACTAAAGAGTTCTTCGATGTGTTTAATTTTTGAATCTTTTAGTACAATGGTGAACGCAGATCACAGGACAACAAGAACCCTCTGGGTGCAGGACGTACTCGTCGATTTCTACTATCTTTCCACTGGCGCATCTTCACGGTTACCCCATTCATACCAAGAACCCAGGTAATTCTTCGCATCTTCAAAACCTATCAGTTTGAGTGCAAGCCAAGAGTGAGCAGCTCTATATCCGCTCTGACAATATGTCACAGTTGTTCCATCTTTTGCTAGCGAGGAGTATATCTTTCGCAGCTGGCTTGCATCCTTCAAGGTTCCGTCTCTCCGCAGGCCGAGCTTCCACTCTCTATTTATTGCACCGGGGATGTGTCCTGCTTTGAACGCCCTCTGAAAAGTACCTGAGTACTCGCCCGCATTTCTTGTATCGAGTATTTGCAAGGATTTGTCTTTGACCCCCTGCGATAGTGAGTTGAGCGTCGCGACTATAGAATCGTCGAGTCTTGCAATGAATTTGCTGGGATTTTTGGGCGGACCTGGGTCCTTTGTTGAAAGCAGTGAATGCTTTCTCCTCCAGAGGTTCAACCCACCGTCCAGGAGGCTCGCCTTCTTGTGACCTAGGTAGTTTAGTAACCACACTCCACGAGCGGCATCGTAGCCGCTGTTATTCTGGTAAAAGATGACTTGCTTTCGCGGTTCTAGTCCAATTGATCTAAACAGCGTCTGCATCTGCTTTGCAAACGCATTTATCCCCTCCATTGATGTATCGACCCAGTGAAACGCGTAGAGCTCCAGATTGAACGCGCCCGGTATGTGTCCCTTTACATACTTCCAGTAATTTCTTGTGTCAATGAAAATGACGTCTCTTTTACCTACGAGCTTTGAGGCTTGTTCAACCGAGACGACGAGCGATGGTTCCGAGTAACCTTTGTAGTTTTTTGGTTTGCCAGACATATTGAGTTTCGTCTTCTCTCTGCCTGGAGAGGCGATCAGTTTCGCTTTTATAGTCAATGGGTAGTCTGCCGATAATTTTAGATTTATCCAGATCTAAGATCGTCTGCTGACAAAGCGATGAAACTGGTTAATACTTCCAAAGGAAGATGCGGCTTCT
>JBOGRL010000293.1:0-3199 GCA_050749505.1 Nitrososphaerales archaeon | reverse complement strand
GGCCCAGGCCATTGCAAAAACCGCACCCGCCGCTCTGGATGCCGGCAGAAAGCGCAGAGTCGATAGAGTATGCGGTGTCAAAACGTGTGCCTGTTGCTCGCGGGTTCGTTCCGACAGTCGAGATGAGGGATGGGTTCAATTACTATAGAGACTGCGCTCAGAAGATCGGCTGGTCGCCAGCACCCGAGTATTTCATGCCCTTGAGAAACGTCTACGTGGCAGAAACCATGGAACAAGCAAGGCGCGAATCCGAAAAACACCTCGCATATTTTTACAAGTACCTTATCGCGGCGACATATCGGGCAAAACTTGGAGCAGCAGCCGAGAAGCAAGGTTATAGATCGGAAAGGTCATATGCTTATTCCACTCAGGGTGCTGGGCAATATTCTGACAGAGGGGCGCGATACATGAACTTTGATTTTGACACCTTTCAAAAGGAAGGCGACATCATAGTTGGCGATGCAGAATATGTTCTGGATGAAATAAAGCATCAAAGCAAGGAGGCAGGTGGAATCGGAGTTTTGATGGGTTTGTTCAAGTTTGGCAGCCTTCCCCACGACCTGACGGTCAAGAATCTCAAGCTGTTTTCGGAGCGAGTAATGCCGAAACTACGAAATGTATGATTAAAGAACGCGCCGCTCTTTTTTAGGGGGGGAGTCTTTCTCATCGCGTGAAATAGTGAAACTCTTTCGTCATCTAGAATGGCGCCTTCTCGCAAGTTCGAACGCAATGAGAGCTAGAGAATAGTCTCTCCACCATCTGCCACCAATGAAGCTCCAGTGACAAAAGATGATTCGTCTGAGGCAAGGAAGAGGACTGGGTAAGCTATTTCTCTTGGGTCGGCGTATCTTCTCAATGGCACCAGAGCGATCCTGTTATTCCTGTATTCCTCCGGGTCGGACCTGTTTTCGATAAGTTTCCTGATCCTGGGCGTCAGAGTGATTCCAGGGCAGACACAATTCACGCGAATATTGTAAGCTGAGTAATCTATCGCCATTTGACGAGTTAGCGCGATGACAGCACCTTTGGATGCGCAGTATACTGCCTCGATCTCTCTCCCGATTAATCCGAATGTTGACGCGTTATTCACGATCGAGCCCCTTTTCTGCTTCATCATGTGCTTGACTGCGTGCTTTGATACCAGAAATGTACCCGTAAGGTTTACGCTTAGTAATCGATCCCAATCTGTCCTGCTGAGATCATGAACAGCACCCAGCATGTTGATGCCCGCGTTGTTAAACAGAATGTCAATAGTGCCATACTCGTTGATCGCAACGTCCACAATTCGTTCAGCATCGGATTCAATTGAGACGTCGCCTTTAGTAAAACAAGCCCCGCCGCCCATTTTTCGGATGTTATCTACCGTGCTTTCTCCATCAGCATTAAGATCGGCTACCACGACAGATGCACCTTCCTGCGCAAACAGGATCGCCGTTTCCCGACCGATCCCTGATGCTGCCCCAGTTACTACTGCTACTTTATCTTGAAGCCGCATCTTGTTCGATAGAACAAGACTGACTGAACACTTTAAGTTTTTTATTTCTTTCAATGGGTCATCAAATAATGATCGTCAAGAGGATGCAGGGTACAATGAGACAACGGGGAAATGTCGGAACTTACTAGTTGCATTCTGCTTTTGTTTAGACTTCAAGGATCGGAATGCGCAGGCTCCTGCATCAAGAAGATATCTGGACATGTGTTATTTGAAGCGCGCCAAGCTTTTTCTAGGTAATTAAGCTGTCAGGTATCAGGCAAAGCTGAAAGCTCTGCCAAAACATGCACAAACGATTCGCACCATCTGGGTCAAAACCAACGAGAGGCTTAAATATTAAGGAAGGGTTCAACGCAGAGCGTGTCTCGGAAGTTTGACTACTTTCCTGACGATGAGTACGAAAAGCTCGTTGTCAAGGAATTTGATCTCATGCCCAGCGGGGAGCGCGAGCTTCACCCTCACGGAACCTACGACCCGGTACCCGGAGTAACCTCGCTCGGGTGGAACAAATGGAAGGAGGAGCCTGCCGCTGATTTTGTCAAGAGTTTGATTGATTGGCAGGATGGCTACGTGCGCGACAACTATCAGAAAACAGGATACAACGCCGATGATCCGATCTACAGGGGCGAGCTCGGTCTAGATGATCTGAAGCGAAGATACTCCAATCAAATTGCGTCTAGCTCCCAGATGTTCGAGTTCGAAGGTCTAGCTGCTCTGAGGGCGCATCTCATGGGAGCTAGGGAAGTTCGGGACTTGATCAGGCGACACTACTACGAGGAATGCGGACACAATGAAATGCTCGTGGACTTTATGGTCGGCGCATTTGGCATGGACAGGGTGAACGAGGTTTATCCACTTCAGAATCCGCTAAATTGGAGCACGGCGAGGCGAAAAAAATGGGAGATGATCGAGAGGCTTGGAACCAAAGGTCATTTCGTTGAACTAGCTGCGACAAACATGCTCTGGGAGCGCTCGATACCAAAGCACAACAGGATGCAAGCGTACGGGCTGAGAAAGCATTACAAGATTCCCAATAAATTCTTGATGTTTTTCGACATTCACAGCTACATCGACATCTACCACTCTAGGTACGGCATGTACATACTTTCGAAATATTGCACGACAAAGGAACTGCAGGAAAAGGCGGAGAGTGCATTCAAGGAGTGGGTCTCTTTGTCAGATCTCGGTGTGAGAGAGGGCGTCCAGGTGCTGCAAGTTGACAAGCGCTAGTCTCAGAATCTTTGTTTCACTTCCAATTGTCCTTTAGCTGCTTGTGATGATAATGTCTGCCTCCCCTCAGGAAGATAAAAAAGCTAAATGGGAAGGAAAGGACCATCGATTTGGGATAAACGTCGTCTGCGAGCACTGCGGGAAGACGATCTTGTATGAGCTAAGCGTTCCGATAGCTGTCGAATGTACCGAATGCGATTCTACGTTTGACGCGAGACTGCAAATGTTCAAGCAATTCAGGAGGGAATGGGAAGAGCTTACCGGTGGTGTCGTCGAAGACAAATCCTGAGGGATGACATTTTTCAGTTAGATTCAGCCCAAAAGAATCGCGTAGCCAGATGCTCAGTTTTGATCGCATCTCGCAAGGATTTACGTTACTCAAGCCTCAAGAAACTTGAGAGCTAACTGGTTGAATTCGTTACTCCGCTCTATTTGAGCGCAGTGTTTCGCGCGCGGGAATATGTGAATCTCAGAATC
>JBOGRL010000292.1:0-4907 GCA_050749505.1 Nitrososphaerales archaeon | reverse complement strand
CTCGCGCGCAGGGAGAAGGATAGAGAACCAAATTTATCTTTAACTGGAGTAAATTTATCTGTCGGGAATGCGGAGTTTGGAACCGAATCTCTAATGGAAGAACGTCTTGATTACAAGAAAGCCTCCCCCGGGGTCACAGAAGCGATGCGCCATCTCAATGATCACGTTAGGAAGTGCGGCCTCGAAGATTCGCTGCTCGAGCTCGTGAAAATCAGGGCGTCCCAGATTAATGGCTGCGCTCACTGCCTTGATATGCACAACAAGGATGCGAGAGCCAGAGGCGAAACTGAGCAAAGACTCTACCTCGTTGCTGCGTGGCACGAGGCTCCCTTCTTTACCGAACGAGAACGCGCTGCTCTTGAGTGGACTGAGGCAATAACGAGGATTGATCAGGGAAGAGTTCCAGACGAAATCTACAAATCTGTGAGCATACACTTTACTGAAAAGGAGCTTGTTGACCTCACGCTTGCGATCATCTCAATCAACGGCCACAACCGGCTGAACATCGCGTTTCGTACAGTCGCCGGCAAGTATCAACCGGCTAGAGTCGCGCTCAAGAAGAGCGAGGCTGTCTGATTCGACTCTCTCTAGCGAAATGAATATTCTACGCGCACAGCCAACTTGAACCTCATAGTCCACTGGGTCGATAATCTGGGGATATCCTCGACAAATGCAGAACTTCACATTGGTATGGCGACACACACGAACCTGACCATTAGTATGAGAAACTGCAAGCATCGCAGATACATCCCGAAGATCATTCAAATGGTCGAATCGGGAACAATCAGCAATTTGATTTGAATCGTAATTCTTTCGTAAGGGCCATTGTAAGTAGTTCTCATGTTGTGAAGAGAATATCTAGTTAGAACAACTGTGCCAGTGGTCGCGTCTGGCGAATGATCTTTGAATTAGGCACGAATCGGAGAAAGTGCCGGCTGGATGCAGGTAACTTTGTTTAAAGTAGATGGAGCGCGTGCTATCACTCCGTTTGTTGTGGAGATTATTACACATCGCGCAATTCGAAGGTTTTTCCCTTTCTTGTGGACGCCCAGAGAGCAAGTTGAAATGCATCTCGGTTTCCATGCAAGTTTCGGCCAGCAGGCTATCATAGCCCATATGTCTCAAGTAGACGAATTCATAGTTCGCTGACGGTGGGAAACGACGGCACTGCGTGCCAGAGCGTTTCCAAAGACACTTCTCCTACTATCGCCACAGTCGCGGCGTGGATCATCTCAGCAACTTGGGGACCAATCAATGTTGCTCCCACGAGGACATGACGATCCTCGTCTACTATTATAAGCGCGTGTCCGTCATAATCATCTACATGCAACCTTGCGCCATCTACCGCGCCAATTTCGCAATCTACTGCTCGCACATTCATTCCCATGCTTCGCGCGACCTGATCGGTCAATCCTACTGTTGCAATCTGGGGGTCCGTGAATATGACCTGCGGGATGATAGCATGGTCTGCGCTCGCGGCCCATTTACTCCACGATCCATTATCATTGCCTTTGGTCATCCCGCGCATTCGTGCTACAATTGCCTCCACGCATGCACGTGCCTGGTACTTGCCCATATGCGTAAGCAAAGCTCGATGGTTGATATCACCTACTGAGCATAACCAACCCCCGTCTACTCCCTTCACAAGGCAGGTATCATCAGCCTCCAACCATCCTCCCGGCGTGAGCCCTACAGTTTCAAGCCCTAGATCTTCGGTGTTGGGTTTGCGTCCCGTCGCAACAAGTATCTCATCGCTCACAATCTTGGATTCGTTGTCAAGCGTAATCTCAACTGGCTCTTCCTTTTGCCTCCCCTCTATCCTCTTAACTTGCCTGATATTTACGCCAGTTAGAACAGTGATGCCCTTTTTCCTAAAAACTTGTCCGAGCCGCTCGCCGACGAAAGGTTCGTACTTACCGAGCAGCCGTTCGCCCCTTTCAATTATGATTATCTCTCTAGCGCCCAATGACGACCAGGCGGTTGCCATTTCGGCCGCTACAGGCCCTCCGCCCAGTACAGCGAGCCGAGACGGGGCTTTCTTGGCACCAGTTGCGTCCCTGTTCGTCCAGGGCCGCGACTCTGCAAGCCCGGGGATGGGCGGAATCGCAGATCTGCTTCCACCGCTGAGGACGACTGCGCGCCGCGCAAAGAAATTAGATTCGCTTCCATCTGAAGAATCAACGATGACTCGGTGCGGCCCATTGAGCCGCCCGCGTCCATGAATAACCTTAACGCCAGATTTTTCGAGCATTCCCTGTATTTTGCTGTCTTTCCAGTGATCGACAAATTCGTCGCGTCGGGCAAGGACCGAATCAACGTTCAGTTCATTGTTGTTGAGAGCCTCCCTAGCACCGTCTACCTGTCTTGCTTCCTCAAGTGCTTCGGGCGGTCTAAGTAACGCCTTGCTCGGAATGCAAGCCCAGTAATGGCAGTCTCCTCCAACAAGCTCGTCTTCAATCAGAACTACGGATAACCCGCTCTTGACAGATCGGAGAGAGACCGTACGCCCCGATGGGCCAGATCCGATTATGACAACATCGTATTCCATTTCTTTTTGGGACATATCATGCATCTGCGCGATGATTCATCACAACCTCGTACTGATAACTCTTCGCGCAATTTGCAGAGTGTTCATCGTTAGCTACGATTTATCCCTAGTGAGACTCGGCAATGCTTTTCGTAGGGCTGGTCGTGGGTCTGCTCACAAAGATCGGGACGGATTGTTTTTCGGAGTTCGTGAAACGGTAAAGCGCCAGCATGAGTCAGAGTCTTAGATCCTGAGGGTCAGATTCCATTAGTTTTGTGATTTCTCCGAGGCTTGAAAATTCGTAGTCCGGCCTGAGGTCAAGCAGCTCTTCATCGAACGAAGGTTGTTTTGTTCGATTGACCCATCCGACTTTCAAGCCGAACGCCTTTGCTCCCGCCACGTCACAAGTGTTTCCTGAGACATAGAACACTTTTCCCTTCTCGAAAATCTCAAGATGATTCAGGGCGTGTTGGTATGCCTTGGGATCTGGTTTGTATCTCTGAGCGCCCTCGACGCTAATCGTCTCTTCACAGAGTAGAGAGAGACCCGCGTGCTCGACGAGCTTGTCCAGCATCTCCTGAGTTCCGTTACTGAGCACGGCCACTCTTGCATTGATTTGATCCAAATCATTTAGGGCGCTCTGCACGTCATCGAAAGGCTTGAGTCGAAGAAAGACATCGTACAGGTTCTGGACCGCTTCTTAGCTGTGGGAAAAACGCATTTTCTTCAGTGTAAATTTTATTGAATCCTGAGTTATGTAGGCAAAATCTTTGTATCGGTCGACGAGTGACCTGATCCAAGCATATTCTAACTGCTTCTGCCTGACAAGTTCTAGAATCCTGTCACCATTTCCTGGGTAGATCTTGTTGTATTCAAGGGCAATAGTATCAAGGTCAAAAAGTGTTCCATAGGCATCGAAGACTACAGCCTCGATGTTAGTTTGGCGCTGGATATGCTCTTTCATTGGAACTGCCATTCAGTTGTCACGAGCAACGTCAACTTAAAGTCAATGTTTGGCGTTGTGAATTGGGAATTACAGCAGTGAAAAATAGATGAGTTCATTTCAGTTGCAACTTGACCGGATGAAAAGTAGGCCACTAAATTGATCGAGATGACCCTACAAAATGAAAAGAACTTTGTTTGATTTCCGCTTTCGAGTCGGAGAAATGAGTCCGTTTACAATCAGGTATCTCCAACGTTTAAATGAAAGATTCCGTTATTTTATACGATCTAGAGATGCGAATGCGCGCATGAAAAATGGTAACGAGAAGAAAATTCTTGGTATTCATCATGTAACTGCAATAGCAGGGGATCCTCAGCGCAACATCGACTTTTACACGCGCATCCTAGGTCTCCGATTGGTAAAGCTCACGGTAAATTACGATGATCCAGACACTTATCACTTGTATTATGGAGACAAGACAGGTCACCCCGGAACGATCCTGACATTCTTTCCGTGGCCCGGTGCTCCTAGAGGACGGCGGGGAACTGGTCAGGCAACCGTTACGTCTTTCCTCATACCCGAAGATTCCGTAGCTTACTGGCTGGATCGGCTCAAGCAAAATAATGTGAAGTTTGAAGAGCCTGCCCGCCGCTTCAAGAACGAGGAAGAGTGCATTACATTTTTCGATCCAGACGATTTGAAACTTGAATTGATTGCCAGCTCTGCAGCGGGGAATGGCAAGTATACACCTTGGGAGAAAACTCCTGTACCAGAAAGGAACGCGATCTGCGGTTTTCACGGCATCACACTTTCCGAGGAAGGTTATGAAAGAACTGCATCGCTTTTGAAGGACACGATGGGTTTCCGCCTAGTACGGGAAGAGGGAGAACGTTTCAGATACGAAGCTGGCGAAGGGGGAGCTAGCACGTACGTCGATTTACTATGTCAACCAGCCCTGCCGCGAGGCGAGGTTCTCGCGGGTACCGTCCATCATGTCGCGTGGCGAACCCCTGATGATGATCAGCAAAAGGCTTGGAGGCGTGAGGTCGTCAGAGCAGGTCTCAACCCTACGCCCGTAATTGACCGACAGTACTTCCACTCGGTATACTTTAGAGAACCTGGAGGCGTTTTGTTTGAGATCGCGACTGATCCTCCGGGGTTTGCAATCGACGAGCCAGAAGATATGCTTGGAACAACACTAAAACTGCCTCCCTGGCTCGAGCCTTCGAGGAAACACATCGAACATGCGCTGCCTAAACTCCAACTGACGATGGTCTAGGAAAACAAGCGTGCAATAAAAAAGAAATCGGTAAAGTCAATGGGTAGTCTGCCGATAATTTAGCTGTTGGTCTAGAAAATTTGGCTCTCTCATGTTTGGCCTCCCATAGCATCTCATCTCGTGATTTGACTTGGTAGGCGAGAAGAGAGGACCAAAGG
>JBOGRL010000291.1:0-3043 GCA_050749505.1 Nitrososphaerales archaeon | reverse complement strand
CCTTTAAAGTGGGGCCCTTGTACCATGGCATGTTGGTGCTCTTTTTGACCAGATTATCGCCCAGCCAACCAGAAACCGGGATGAATCGAATTTTTTCGATTTTGAACCCAACCGACTTCAGGAGCTTTTCCATCTCTGCCTTGACTTCATTGTATCTTGATTCTTTGAACCCGATGATCGGATCGTCCATCTTGTTGATGCAGCAAACCACTTGGTTTACGCCGAGAGTCTTTAAAAGAAACGCGTGCTCCCTGGTTTGACCTCCAGCGCCGATTCCAACCTCCGTCTCTCCAGGTTTGCCGGAGACTAGTATTACAGCGCAATCAGCTTCTGAAGCTCCGGTGATCATGTTCTTGATGAAATCTCTGTGACCCGGCGCATCGATCAGAGTAAAGGTATACTTGGGAGTCTCGAACTTTTGGAATGCGAGGTCAATGGTAACTCCCCGTTCTCTCTCATCCTTCAGACTGTCCATAACCCAGGCGAACTTGAAAGTATCACCCTTGCCGGTCTTTTCAGACTCTTTGGCAAATTCATCTATGGTCCGCTGGTCGACGGTGCCCATGTCGAATAGAAAGTGACCCATCGTGGTCGACTTGCCGTGGTCAACGTGACCCGTAACAATAAGGTTCAAGTGGGGCTTTTCTGCCAAGTTTACAAATTACACCTATAAAGTAGGGGCTCGTTTCCTCTTGTGGCTTTTTAAACGTTGTGTGTTTCGCGAACGCTTTTTTTTCTCAGCGCGAGGACATCGCGATTCTTTCTTGCTCGTTCTTCTTCTTTATGGCAAAGCTATTAGTGTCAACGCGTGCCGCCATGATAATCTCGTCAGCCAGGATTTCTTCAACACTTCTCGGAGAAGAAAATGAAGCTTCCCTCAACCCCTCAGAAATGAACCTTAGCGCAAGGTCAACTCTCCTGCTGGGCGCAATGTCAACCGCCACGTGATAAACCACTCCGCCGTAAGCAATTCTTGTAGTATCCTCATTCGGCGCGCTATTTTCAACTGCCCTAACTAGAACCTCTATTGGGTTTTGACCTCCCGTCTTGAGAGAGATGATCTCCAGAGCAGAAGCGACTATCTTCAGTGCGCGCTGCTTCTTGCCGCCCATTCTCCCCGCATTCTTTGCGTTCTTCTTTCCAAAGTGCATTATGTTGTTTACGAGTCGCTCAACGATGTTGACCTCAAGCTTGCCGAACTTTTTGTGCTCGTGCCTCCCCATGGAGGTGACCGCGATCGAGGGCCTGACCGAAATAGCCTTTTGCAGTCCAGCATCCTGAACTTTGATTCCTTGCGTGTCCCACTTTTCAAACAAGAGTAATTTTGGTTCTGGCATTTTCTACTTCATTATCTCCGCGGCTTCTCCTTCCTTCCGTAGACGAGCTCGTTCAAAGAAACGTCATTCACTTTGTAGACCTCGTATCTCACACCAGGGATATCTCCCATCGCGCCGCCGGTTGACCCGCCGATTCCCTGAACGCTCACCTCGTCGTGCTCGTCAATAAAATTGAGCGCGCCGTCTCCGGGCAGGAACGCTGTGACCTGCTTTCCGTTCTTCACAAGTTGGATCCTGACGCATTTCCTGATTGCTGAGTTCGGCTGTTTTGACTCTACTCCAATCTTTTCCAGCACTATGCCGCGAGCCTGGGGCGAACCTTCAAGAGGGTCTGCCTTTTTGTCGAGCATCAACATTCGTCGCTTGTAATATTTATCAGACCAGCGCAACCGCTGTCTTTTTTGAGCTTGCTTTCTCGCAGCAAACTCGCCGTTCGGGGACTTCGATTTGCTCAAAGTAGGAAAAAGGCTCCCTGAATCTTATAAAAACGTAGCTGATGGGTGGATCTCCGTTCTTTGTCCCGGGAGGCCTCACCCTCCAGAGTTCTGCTACCAGATCTCGAAGATCCCATCGTCCATTCCCACCCACAAGAGGATGATTCGCATCTTTCATTCTTCCTGATTGAAAAATCAGGTTGAGATCACGATAGACATTGTGGCTGCCGTCTCCCCGAGGGGGGTCTCCTATTGATTTCAATGGATTCCTGTATGAGCGCAATTAAAACGTTACAAATTTTGCATGTAGTGAACACCATAGGGCAGTCGCGCGCATATGAAATAGTTCAATTCATAGATCGGGAAGGATTCTCAAAAAAGCGATTAATGAATATGCGGATGAGCTATCCGGATCTTTGTGGCCCTTGCAGTTCCGGACCAGCAACTCATTATCATGATCCAAATTCTGAAGCGCTTTCATTCGCATTTCCTATTGCGGCGTGACTATGTGAATGGTCTCAATTGAGAAATACCTCTTTGCAAGAAGCCTTGCTTTTTCAGCGTTCCTTCCGCCTTTGCCAAGGATCGCCCCCTTTTTCTTTTCATCCACGACCACTGTTGCGCTCTTGCTTCCGTCGGCTTTCTCAGACATTCTGATCTCAGTGATGTACTGCGGGTTGAGCGAATTCATGATGAACTGCTTTGCGTCATCAGACCACTCGACCAGCTCGATCTGTTTTCCAATGACTTTCTGGACCTTCTTGATCGTCTCGCCAGACTTGCCAATTGCAAGGCCCATTTCTCCTTTGCTGACGACGAAGATCATTCGATCTACTTTGGAATCAATCACGCAGTCCCTTGCCGTGGCGCCCGAGACGTTCTGGAAAATGGACATTAGTCCAAGTTCTTCGGAAGTGAGTTTAATTTTCTCGGTCAAAGTAATTCTTGCAAAGCCCCGCAAAGACAGGGATGTGGACGGTCTGACAGCAGAGGGCTGATTTAAGTGATACTCTTTGGAGGTTTCGCTTTACTTTTCGTCTTCAGTCGAATCGGCATCTGATGATTTTTTCTTAGCGGAAGTAGACTCTTTGGGTTTGCCTTTCTTTCGCTTTAGTTTGTCGGATTCCTTGACGGTTTCCGGCGCTTCCTCGCCTGTCGTGCTTGAAATTTGTTTCTTCTTCTTCATTGGCGGCGCGGTTTTTCTTTTGGCTGTTTTTGCTTCTCCGGAAGTTTCCTTGGTCTTCTTCCTCTTGGTTCCCTTCGTCTCTGGGT
>JBOGRL010000290.1:0-7493 GCA_050749505.1 Nitrososphaerales archaeon | reverse complement strand
GGTTGATACTCTCTATTGCAGTGGCATTTTTCCCTACCAATAAGTCCACGAGTATTCACTTTGGAAGCTAAACGTTGCTTTTTAGTAACTCATAACAGTTACGCTGAAGAAAAGACGCAAACCTCTCTTGGGGAAGAAGCTATTCCAGCATACCGTTGTTCTTGTCATACACGTAGAGCAAAATGACCGGCGTTGTGAAAGTAAGAGTTGCGAAAATCATGAGCGGGATGGATACAAGCGCGATACTTCCAGAATTTGGAAGAGGGAAACCCGCAGACAGTCAGCCCAGTGAGCTCACGCCAGGAGTTGGTGAGGCTATGGCAAATATCGAGAGCCCTATGCCAAAGATGACATAGGTCTTGCTCATGGATAAACTTCTCCTTGCGATATCAAAACTCTTAGAATCGTTCGGCAATCCATTGCACCTGCTGTTCTTCCTCAAAGATCGCCTTCCCATCAAACAAATCCTGCAGCGGATTGCCAAGCTGGCGCATCTCAGTTACGAGCCCAGCCTCTTCCGCGCTTGCAACGCTGAGCACATAGTAGCCGCCCTCGCCTAATTTTGCATCTACGAATTTGGAAATATCGGTTGAGGCTCTATACCTACTCTACACTCATTGATATGACATTCGAGATCTTGTCATAGTAAGTGATAACCCCATTCTTGACCGAGATCAGGTACCTACCAATGTCACTTTGCTTCGAACAGGTTGTGAGAAGAGCAGATCAAGATCTTATTCCTGCTCAGCTCCAACAAGATATCTCTAATCTCCTTTGAAATTACGTGATCAAGATTTGAGGTCGGCTCATCAAGCAGGTACAACTCCCTATCTTTGCAAAAATACCTTAGCTATTGAAACGTATTTTTTGTCCACTGTGAGAGATCTGACACTTTTTTTCTCCTTCAAGGCCCTCAAATTGAGGAGATCCATCACGTCGTCAGGATCGTCTCCTTCAATTTTAGAGTAAAACCTTAGGGCATTGTACACGGTCATCTCTTCAGGAATCGCATTATAGTGCGAAAGATGGTTTATTGTCTTCCTTGCGTTCTTTGATAAGAACACGTCCTCACCGCCAAACTCGACTTCACCAGAGAGCGGCTCCAGGATGCCTCCAATTGTCCTGAACGAAGCCGTCCTGCCTGCTCCATTTGGCCCATCGTCTCAGGCATCAACGTTTTTTCAGTTCCAAAGTGTGCAAAAACAAATGGTCACTTTTTAACCCTAGACCGGAACGCAATCCGCAGAATTACGAACGCAATAGGGAAAATGTAAAACCCGAACAGTTGCAATAAACCCAAAAAAGAGATCAGACCGCCGGTTCCAATCTGCTCGAGTACTCCGACATGTTGCGGAGTTGAATACGACATTATCGGAGCTACAACGCCGAGTATCGTGGAGATGTTTATCGCAATCATGATACCTTTTGCTACGAAATAAGAAAGAACGAAAAGCACTACAACGGTCACCAGAGTTATCTCTACGAGTATCATGGGCACAAGATTATTCACATAGAGAAGATAGCCTCCTATAGTCAAAGATGCAGCAGAGGCAATGAGAAGAAGGCTAAGGATTCTCTGTAGCTTCATGGTACAACACTGAATCGTTTTTTCTGATCGCTAATAAGGAAATTCGGTAACGTGGTAAGCTTCCTACTTTGCTAGATGCAGCGATTCCACGATCACAAGGGTCCACGACGGGAGAGGAGTTTTATCTCGCGTTCCTCTTTTCAAGTGCAAGTCCTTGTCATGGATAACCAAGAAATGGTAACTTCTTTTTTAAGCCCTGGGACGACTTGCACCTAGTTGATGGGTGAGGAACGAAACCGCTAGAGCGTTGGAAAATAAATGCGTCTAGTTTCAAGCATTTCTTCCAAGTTCTTTTTCAGGGAGGCTACGTCCAGACCATAGTATTCCGATCCGTTCCACTGATTCAGTTTTGCAAGTGCACTCGGGATCATGCCTAGGCACACATCATTTTCATTTTTCTGGGCGTGGACAAGAGCGGAAGCTGCAAGTATCACTCCCTGCTGGAGAGCTTTTTCGGTCGGGTTTTTTTCACGCCGCCATATTTGCTCGCAAACCTCGTGACACTCCCAATACCTTTGCTCGTTGAAAAGTCGAATTGTGAGCTTCATGGTTTCTTCTTTGCTCTTGGACAGCGGTAGTGGTGGACTGTTCTGTTCATCTGCGAGGTCGCGCTCATCAAGCAGAGGGCCGTATTCCATGGTCAACGCTTTCACTGATTCGTCCTTCGAAGTGGGATCTTTTACAAATAAATCAAATTCTATCGCAACTTCGGTTATTCGAAAGTTCTTGACAACAGCCCGGAACTTATCAACTCTCTTCCTGAATTCAATCATGAGGGGAAGACCCTGCTCTGGGTTGTATTTTCTGCCTCTGTTTTCCAGTCGAATCAAGTATCTATGCAATGTCTAGCTGATTGGCTCCCTCGCTAACGATCGAATGAGGGCGAATCCAAATAAAAATGATTTTAGGTCGAGTAAAGCATAGTTTCTCACTAATATGAAGAACAGAAAAAGCGACTGAAATGGGGGTTTGGAATTGCGCTTTCCATTTTTTTCAGGCAAGAAGAAGAAGAAAGAACAAGGTAACACTGAGGAAGAAGAAAAAATCGACGATTATTCACTAGGATCCTCAGAGCACTTTGAGTGGCGAGCACAAGCTGGGAGCGGACGCGTAGGCAACGCAGATTGGATTAGAAAAAACGGAATCCATTACTTGGAAGGAGTTTACTCTGTTTACAGGGATGACATTCTGAAACTCGGAGAAGCAAATAGGCTTCCAATAACAGTCATTGTCAAACCAAGTGCTGAATGCCAAGGTGGTATTGCCGGTGCCACCGGAAACGGAGAGTTAAGCTACTGTGCCGGAACTTGGGCATCGAACGAATTCTGCTATGGAATCTTGGCACATGAATTGTGCAACCTCTTCACCGGAGAACGTGTAGGTTCAGGTTGGCCCACGGCTTGGTGGGCAAATCATCGCTCCCCATTCCCAACGATGATAGCAAACCAGGCGCTTCGAAAATTAGTTCCAGAGTACTATAGGAGGTGGGGTAATTACAACGACCCGCTCGTTGTGATGTTCCAAAAGTTCTACGACGTATATCCGGGGATGTTTCCTAAAATGTTTCAGAAAATGAGGGGACTCGGGGTGGTTCTTTCAAGGTTTGAAGAGCCATACTTGAGCCACCTAGTGTATTATTTCATGTTCTACGGCGCGGGCCAACAAAAAATTTCAAATTATTTCGTCGCCCCACCCATGCCTCCAATAAATCCGAGAACAATTTCGGATATAGAAGGAAGGTTCAAGCTGGGAGTAATCTGATGTGAAATGATCAAAATGTTGCAGGAAAAAACTAATTTAATTTGAACGCATTCTAGCTATTTCGCATGGCAGAGCTTCGTCTTGCTTACTGTCATGCTCAGAATGAGTCATTGAACTAGACAATTTCCATAAGCACTTTAATTTTCTTGGAGGGGGCTTTTCTCTCTTCTCATTTTTTTTGCACGATGATGCAATACACCCGGATCGATAAGTCGTAGCGTTCCGTTTAGGAATTCCTCTTTCTTTCGAAGATTTCTTGCTCGATTAGATCAATACGTTGTTGATTCAACCGATTTTGAGACACTAGGTTATTGTAGGAGCTTTGATCCTTATCGAGCGTCAACAAACCAATCTGCCTTTGGCAGGAATCGCGAATCTGCTTGCAGCTATCGAGTTCTCGTATCAGGTCCCACTCGCGAGCTGAGCCGGCCCAACGTTTCATTCGCAAGAGTTCTGATTCAATTGGTTTCACTTCAGGATTCATGACTGGTGATATCAATACTTTCGTCTATTAAAACATAGAAAAACTCAAGAAAATCGTCTTCGCCTCAACGCATCTCTGCCATGGGGAAGGAAAGGATGGCCCACATTCCCGAACGCTTCCCTATCTATCTATCTATCTATCTATCTGCAGTTCGGGGGTTAGTGGAGCAAGCCGCATTTTCGGTTCTTGCACACGACAATTAGCGGTGATAATCAGCAGCTAATGAAGAGAAAATAATAGCCGTGATTCTACAATGATCTATTTACAAAAAACGATTCCAGTGCCACGTCTACAAAGGTTGTTGTGATGTTTTCTCCGCAAGATCGTGCTCGTATTTCAATTGACAATACCGATGACCTATCTGGTCCACGGCACTAGGTATGAAAAAAGGAAAAAGGAGAAGAATCTTTCAAAAAAAAGTGAAAGATTCTATTTTCGCGATTGTTATCTGACTAGTTTACTGGTTCAGCTACTGATGCATCTGAGCTGCCCGACGAGGAAGCCGCATTGTCCTCGCCAGTTTTCTCAACTGATGCTTCGAGCGCCGTAGCTGTCGCAAACCTAGGGCCTACAGTTTCAACCTTGATCTTTACCTTTTCACCCAGTTTGGCTCCCTTTACGAATATGACGAATCCTTGCATCTTTGCGACGCCGTCACCTCGTCTTGAAAGTTCAGTGATTTCTACGTCGTATTCCTTACCTGCTTCAACCGGCTTTGGACCCTGATTCATCGATGAACCTCCGAATCCACGATCTCGGTTATTGCCGTAACTTCCTCTACCGTATCCGCTTCTGTTTCCGTAACTCATTTTTTCTATTACGCTACTGTAATCGGTTTCTTCGTTAGCCTAGGCATATAAGGCATTGCTAACTACCGGCGCATAGTACAACCGGCAATTCTCGCCCAAGGTTTTGCTGAGAGGCCAGCAGATACAATGCTTGATGAAAAGAACGACTTGCTGATGACCGGAGCATCGGACAAATGGAATGAAGGAAAAGAGACTAATTTCTAGACTAAGCCAAGAGACCTTTTTCCTTGTTATGAAGCTCCAAATGATCTCCGAATTCTCGTTGAAAGGCTAGATCGTCAGCTTCTAAAATTACCTTGCCGCACACAGGACATCCTCCTCTCGTGTCGATTATCTGCTCAAGTCTGTGATTTTTTTTCATAAATGAAGCAAATCACGTAACTGCTTGTCTCTTTCCTAAAAAGGACATCGGGTCATTGACCGAACCACTCTCTCTACGGATGCATCCACCCCTCCAGAGCAAAATGGTCGATTTTCATCCCCATCCCGAATATCTCTATCAAAACAGCCTGGAATGACTATTCCTGGTACTCTGTCCGCGATTTTCCCTTTGCACCTGTTACAGACTTCTGTTAGGTGCCCTGTGTTTCGGAAGGCATTCCATACAATAAACTGGCCGGCCTTCGATTGGTTCGAATGGGACTTGCGTCTTCTTCCCACAATCCGAACAGGTCACATCTCGCATTATTCTTGGAGGTCGTCCAAAGTTGCTGTTTCCGCCACTCCGATCCCGTGTTCCAGTCCTGTTTCTGTTGTTTCCTCTATTTCCATAGCTCATGTTCAAAAAGCGCTCGCATTATTCTTGTTGTCCTCCAACTATTAAGTCATTATCAATCAATCGTGAACAAAAACGGAAGGCACAGCCCCCAAATGGTGCTCCATTACCGTGATGACTGTCCATAAATAGCCCCAAAAAGCTTGGGTCGTATGTTTTTGAAGGGTGGTAAAGGAAACTTGCGTCCACGGCAAAACTTCTCGGTCATTCTCACTGGCACGACTAGTTATTCGCACCCCCAATTTACCATGGGCTTATGCTTTTTGAAAGGCGCAATTACCCAAGAATTAACAACATTCTAGCCTGCACTCCCCCTCCCCTCCCGCCATTTTCAGGGTACACTAATTTTCTTTCAAGAGTTTAGAGTTTTGTCAGCCAAAAAGTTCTTGCTTTCTCTATGTCGCCAGTTGTCAGCGAATGAGTCGATTCCTCCCAATTCAGCGTGACTTTTGCATTCGCTCTTTCCAAAAGCGCTACCAATTCTTTGACTTTGGTTGCGAGTATTACTGTGTCATAACGTCCAGCTGAAATAAAGACCTTCTTGTCAGAAAGATCTGGTAATTTATCTGGGACAAGAGGAATCATTGCACGAAAAAGTATCGCGTGGCTGAGGGACTCCGGTCTGAGCAGTAGCATGCTCGCAGCGATGTTTGCGCCATTTGAATATCCCAAGGCAACTACACGGTGAGGATCGAATTTGTACTTGTCCGAGGCTTTTATCACGAAATCTGCGAGCTCATTAGTGCGAAACTTCAGATCTGCAAGATCAAACACTCCTTCTGCAAACCGCCTGAAAAACCTCGGCATACCATTTTCCAATACCTTCCCGCGCGGCGATATTATTGATGATGCGCTCTTGCTAATCATCTGAGCGATGGAAAGCAGATCCTTTTCGTCGCCGCCAGTCCCATGGAGAAGAAGCAGTGTAAAGCCATCGTCTTTTTGTCCCCCAAGGATGAATTTGTGAATGAAACCCAGATCTGCATCCCCGTACTTAATATCCATCTATGTCGTTACTCTCCTCTTCTGATTCTTAGCTTGCCGCTGCTGGAAGCGATTCAGGCGGCGAGATTAGGGCAGAGTAATTTGGGGGCCACGGGCGCTTGTTCTTGCCGTCAGTCTCCTTAAGCGCACTTTCGATTTCGTGCCGCCTGGTCTCAAGCCAGGCGGGCAGCACAAGTTTTTGACCTAGCTTTTCAAGAGGCTCATCAGCCGTGTAGCCGGGTACTTTGGTCGCAATCTCAAGAAGATTTCCATCAGGATCCCTGAAATAAAGAGAGTGAAACCAAAAACGGTCTATTATTCCAGAATTTGCAAAACCACCGTCGTCCAATCTCCGCTTGATCTTGAGCTGATCCCCATCATCATCTACGGCCATCGCTATGTGGTGAATATTCCCTTCTCCGACCAGCCCGTCTGGCGCTTTTTCATAGAGAATGTAGCGAAGAAAGTCAGGCCGATCAGCATTACCTATTCCCACTACTGAAGTTCCTTTCTGGTCTTCATTCGGAAGAGTAAAAGAATTCTTCAAACCCAGGAGTTTGCTAAAGAAGCGCACGGTCAGGCTGGCATCGCTCGTGATCGGGGTTGCATGGTTGAATGTAGCTAGTCGCATATCGGAAGTTATCATGCTAATAGAAGAAACGCTCGATTCTCCATGATCCTTGAAATAGTCATTCGAGATGTTTTCAGCGTTCGGGCTGGTGATTTCTATTACTACGCCGTCGGGGTCTCTTAAGTAGAGCGAAACTCGATTATGATCTCTAACCAGGGGGCCAACAACCGGGACTCCCTTTGAATGGAGCCAGGCCTTCCACTCTGGCAACGCATCCATCTTCGGCACCGTGTAGGCAAGATGATGCGGAGAGCCGAGACCGATTTGCCCTTTTGGGAGCTCAGGCCACTCAAAGAAAGTCATCGCGCTGCCCCTGGTTCCTCTCTCATCCGCATAAAGTCAATGGGTAGTCTGCCGATAATTTAGCTGTTGGTCTAGAAAATTTGGCTCTCTCATGTTTGGCCTCCCATAGCATCTCATCTCGTGATTTGACTTGGTAGGCGAGAAGAGAGGACCAAAGG
>JBOGRL010000289.1:0-2460 GCA_050749505.1 Nitrososphaerales archaeon | reverse complement strand
CGGTATGCGTTTGCATTAAACGGATTTTCAACTCTGTGGATTTCGAGGCTGCCATCGCGTTCTAGACCGGGTTGAGGCCCCACCTTTCGCGCAATGATTCGGACATGGTTACCCAATCGCTCCTGCTCCTTGGACAGGTAGTAAAAGTTGGGCTGCAGCCCGTATGACGGTTTTCCTGCAACGGGGTAATCTGCGGCAATTCTGAATATGTCATAGGATCTGGACAATTTGATCGCAAGCACCACACGGCGGAATTCTTCTTCTTTCTGATTCTTCTTTCGATGGGCATTCCATCACAGAAAAAGGAGTATGTAAATAGCTACAGTTATGCCAAAAAGGTGGAAAAACAAACCTCATTCGCGGTACGCGAATCAACCGGCTGTTCTTGAAGGCTCCGGGTCGCCATTCTCTCCCCGTTTTGTGATTCGTTGAAAGCCAATAATGCGAGGATGCGGCACCACTTTTTGAAAGATTCACCGCTTCCAGAACCTGCAGCCGCGAGATTTTTTTGCCAATCAGAATCTCAGGTAGATTTCGAAGTATCGGAGGCAGTTATATCGGTAGCCAGCATAGCTGGTTTATCTCCCGGCACATCCATGATCAACTTCAACGCTCTCCAATGGTGTTGCGGGTATCCCACCATTGGAGGATTTTATGTGCCGTGCGTCCTCGGGGAGGCTTGCACGAAAAAAATAGCGCCCCCGCCTAAAACTTCAGGCGAGCTGCAAATTAGAAATTGCAGACGCAAAAATCACTATCAGAGATTGGAATATTTTCAAATGAGAACAAATTCTTCCATGATGAGCGTAGAGCGCAGGCGATCACGTTATCATCCAGCTCTGTGTAAGACATGCCAGGCTCTCAAAAGGATTAGACCGAAAGTCGCAAGGTTTCGGTTCAGCGATTGCGAGGAACATTTTAAGAAAAGAATGAAGGAACTAGTGCGCCGCGGCGGAGTGTTTTTCGCCTAGACGTCTGAATTCCAATCAGAGCGCAGACACACTAATCACAAATTCGTACCGCGAGTCCATAACTTTCTAATCATATCGGATATGATTATGGCTCCGTAGATGGGATTGCAGCGTCCGGATTTGGCCCGGGTAAGGCCGAGTACTATTGTCTATTTCCCGAATAATATCGGCCAGGGTCAGCCGGCAAGCTCGACGACTTTTGCCTTCTTGGTTGAAGGAAAGGACGACAACGGAGCAACCCCTATGCTCATAATGAATGCGCTACTCAAGCGAGGCGCGCGAATCCTCTCGCAGTCAGGATACCTACTGAAAAAATACAAAGAGTTCACGCTCTCACTGACCTGCGATTTGGAAGAAGTGAAAGCGACAGCGGACGACCTGGTCATACAGCTGAGGGGAATGAAGCACGTGACGCACGCGGAGGCAATCAGTTTGAAAAACATGATGTTTGATGGCTTGCTCTTCCCACTTATTTTGATGGATACAAACCGCGTGGTGGCGATAAATGCCAATCTTATGTTTGAGATTCAGGAAAGGCTCAAGACACAGACCGAGAAGTCAATTCTCATCGAGGCCGGCAGAGACTATGGCAAGGACATTGTGAATAGGATCAGGCAAAAATTTGAGGCTAACAAAAATGCGCGACCCGTACCTCCACCACCCAGCATGCAAACGATAGAAGAAAACGTCAAGGGGTACTTGAGGACAGCCGGGTGGGGCAAATTCGACTGGAAATCAGAAGAAAATGTGGAGCAGATCTTCATCCAGGATCCTCCAATGTCATCAAGTGAGGGGAGCGGAGCCGGCAATCTCTTTTTGCACGGAATGGTGGCAGGCATGACGGAGGCTTTCCGCAAGAAATGGTGCTGCGTGATGGAAGATCTCTACGATCCGCAGACCAGGGTTCTCAGCCTGGCGTTGGTAGAGCAGAGTCTGGTGAGGTCTGCGGAGCCAAGAACTCGCGCAGAGGCATTATCGCAGCAGGAAAAGTCAAGAGCGCTTCACGAAATTGAAAAGATAATCGCTTCTGTCGAAAGGGAAGGGTCTCAGGAAACGAAACCAGCTGAGCAAAATGCGCCCGGAGAAAAAGGACAGGAAATCGTCGTTGACATCCCTGTTATCGATTCAGGTAACAGAGTTCACATCGCCTTAAAGAGAGGTAGTGGCGCCGGATCAAACTTCAAAGAGCAAACCGTAGAACAAGAAGTTATCCAGCCGATCAATCTTGGTCCAAGAGCTAGCAACGAGAGAACTCTCGAGCTTGCACAACCCAGAGACCAACCAGAACAAAAAGACAACGGCCTTGTCAAAGCCGAAAAAGCAGCTCCTGAAGCTGCAGAGAAGAAGGAAGTCGAGATTATTTCGAACAAAAACAAGGAAGATGTGCGGCAACATGATGAGGAATCCGCCTCTCCTGGTGGCCCTTTCCAGGCTCCTGTAGTACCGTCAACCGATCAGAATGTAGGATGTCTAACCGAAACTTTAAAGC
>JBOGRL010000288.1:0-7282 GCA_050749505.1 Nitrososphaerales archaeon | reverse complement strand
CCATTAGGTAATGCCATCAAAGGGTTGATTTCCAGCTCTGCGATTTCGTTCCCGTAATCCAGTGCTAGCGATGAAATCCCCAGCAGAACTCGCTCGAGGGAGTCAGTGTCAGCTCGAGGCCTTCCTCTGAAACCGCGTAATAGTTTACTGCCCTTCAGGCCGTTTATCATTTCTTGGGAGTCTCTCCTCGACAGCGGAGGCAGCTTACTGGAGACATCCTTGAAAAGCTCAACAAAATGACCACCAGTACCGAAGGTGATCACGGGCCCAAACTGGGAATCCTGAGTAACGCCCACAATCGTCTCGATGCCATCTTGCACCATCTTCTGAACTATGATGCCCTTGATTTTTGCGTCATGATTGAATGACTGGGCATTCTTGATTATCTCTTGATACTGCAAACGCACCTCGGCTTCGGTTCCTATGTTCAAGACAACACCTCCCGCCTCGGCCTTGTGCGGAATCTGGGGTGATTCTACCTTGAGGGCCACAGGATAACCCAATTCACCTGCCGCCAAAACAGCCTCTTCTAAGCTGTGTACCAATTTTCCACGCGCGACTGGAATGTTGTAATCTGAAAGCAGAGCGAAGAGATCGTCATAGGTCATTAGACCCTTTTCGAAGCTTCTGCTTTTCCTTCCCGATACTATGGAACTTGTTTGGCCCTCTGCCTCGATATTTCGTCTTGCCCTGTGATAATCAAGTAGTGATCTAATCGCTACTAAACAGCTTCGCGGCGAATCAAAAACTGGGACACGACTCTTTTGAAGAATCTCGTAACCCGTTTCTTCATTCGAATTCTCGGGTGTTTTTCGTCCCGTCCAGAGCGCAACTACGATCTTGCCAGTTGTCTTCTCAATGTCGATCAAGTCATTTGCCATCTCCTTAGATTTGGGGCCTGATCCACAATGGGCGCAAGCGACGACGACAGTGCCAAAACGATCATCACGCAGGAAAGGTTTGATGATCTTTGATATGCTTGCCATGCCCTGGCCTCTCACGTCAACTGGATTGAGTAGTTTTCCAAACGCCATTAGTTCGCCGGATTTGAGCAGGTGATCCTCTGTGACAGTTCCTTCGATTTCGGGTAGCAAGATCCCAAACTCATTACAGAGATCTGCACACACAGAAGCTAATCCACCTGAAGAGGTGATGATAGCAATTCCTTCATTCCGCGGATCTTTATTTGCCAATTTTGAAAAGAACGATGACGTTTCGATGAGGTCTCCCAGATCATCCACTCTGGTCACACCATATTTTTTGAAAAAGGCACCATACGCCGAATCTGAACCTGTTATTGATCCAGTGTGCGTCAACGCGGTTTTTGCGGCCGCCTCGGTCTTCCCAACCTTCATGGCTATTATCGGCTTGCCCATCGAAGCCGCTTTGATAGCAGCTTCTGCAAACTTTTTGGGATCTTTGATTGACTCCATGAAGAGTGCCATGACTCTTGTATTTTCATCCGATAGAAGATCATTGACAAAATCCGATATTTGGAGGTCAGCCTCGTTGCCTGTGGAGATGACCTTGCTGAAACCAATGTTTCTATCGTTGCCGTAGTGAAGCAGGGTGCAAAAACCGAGAGCGCCGCTCTGCGCGACCATCGCTATGTTCCCCCTGACTATCCTGTCGATCTGCTTGTCTGGTGTTAGCAGTATACGACTCGAAAAATTTGCGAGGCCGTAGCAGTTTGGGCCTACCAGCCTTATCCCAGTTGAATCAGAGAAATTTCGTATCTCCTCTTGGAGACGCTTCCCGATTTCATCGGCCTCGGCAAATCCTGCCGAAATTACGAGAATGCCTTTCGCTCCTTTTTGCAGCGATTCCGCCAACACTGTTGAGATTTGTTCTCGCGCGATGCAGTACACAACTAGATCAATAGATTCCGGCACCTCGACAAGCCGCGGATAGCATTTAACTCCAAAGACCTCTGATCTCTTCGGGTTGATCGGGTAGAGTTTCCCTTCGTAACCGTGCGCGATGAGGTTTTTGAGAATCCCCGCGGAATAGGTGTTTGTCTCAGAGGCACCTATGATAGCTACGCTACGAGGATTGAGAAAGCAAGTCAAATCCAAAGCTAACTAGCCTGATCGAGTACAGTGTTAAAAAAAGAATAATAAGTCAATAGGTGCGCGTCGCTTGCAACCGACGACCCTATTTTTGACTGGAGAAGTACAATTACACCAATCTGTCAATTTTTCCTTTTGGGAGGATGAATGGAAATTTCTCTCCACCGTCCTCCAATAATTGTACAATATTGCCAGATACACCGCGTCAAACCTAATAAGGTAGGGGCAAGGCGACTAGTCGTTACGGGGCCGCTGAACGCTTTTTGCTGCACTATAGGGTCTCCATCGACACTGGAGGCACATTCACCGACATTGTTGTCTCAGATGCGTCAGGAGTAACTCGGTTGTTCAAAGTTCCGACCACACCCAACGATGCCTACGAATGCCTCACATCTGGCTTAGGCAGAGCATCAATGGGCCTCGGCCTGAGTTTTTCTGAGTTTCTGGCCCAAACCAGTTTAATCATATTTGGAACGACTCTTGCGACAAACGCCCTACTCACAAGAAATCTCGCAAAGACTGCCATGATCACGACTGAAGGTTTCAAGGATGTAATTTATTTCAGAACAGGTAAGAGATATGGCATTTCCGCTTATGATTATCGAGTGGATTTTACTCAACCTCTTATCCCTGGGTATCTGCGAATCGGAATGAATGAGAGAATGAGTTTTGATGGAAGCGTCATCACCCCGTTAGATCCCTTTGAGGTAAGGAGAGCAGTCCAGAGCCTAAAGGAAAGAGGAGTAAAATCAATTGCGATTTGCTTTATGCATTCATACGCGAACCCATCACACGAACTTCGCGCTGCTGAAATTTGTAGACAAGAATTTCCTGACATCTTTGTCACTGCATCATCTGAAGTCCTTCCGCACATGAGGGAATATGAGAGGTTCAGTTCCACCGTGATCAGCGCACTCATCGGCCCTTTATTCGCTGGGTTCTTGTCTCGCGTCGAAGATGCGCTGCACCGGAAGGGGTTCAAGGGCTCTTTTCTTGTGATGCAATCAAATGGAGGCCTTGCTACGAGCAGAGAGATCCTCAAGAGGGCCGCACTCACGATTAGTTCGGGCCCAAGCGGCGGCGCGATCTCGGCAGAATTTTACTCCCGGAACATCAACAGAGACAACATAGTCTCAACCGACATGGGGGGAACAAGCCTGGACATTTGCATCGTGAAGGAAGGTATCGTTGAAACAACCGCAAACCAGAGCTTTGGTTCTGATTTGATTGCGTTCAAAACACTCGACGTGCGAAGCATAGGCGCCGGTGGAGGGAGTATTGTTTCCTTTGATCACATGGACTTGCTTCAGATTGGTCCAAAAAGTGCGGGAGCTGTCCCCGGTCCGATATGCTATGGAAAGGGAGGATCGGATATTACTGTTACGGACGCGAACTTGATACTGGGGTACCTTCCAGTTGACAATTATCTAGGGGGAGAGATGAAACTTGACTATGATTCAGCGAAAGACTCCATGAAAAAAATTGCAGACAGGCTGGGCACAGACGTGCTCGGAGCTTCTCTTGCGATTCACACAATTACCAATTCAAAAATGGCAAGTGAGATCACGGCTTTCTTGATAAGACGGGGGTGCGATCCAAGAGATTTTTCTTTGATAGCCGCAGGCGGCGGAGGTCCAATTCACGGAATCGATGTCGCGCTCAGGGCGGGGATATCGAGAGTGATCGCACCCAAGGTTTCAGCCCATTTCTGTGCTTTCGGAATGCAGTATGCCGATCTCAAACACGATTACGAGAGGTCTTACTTTCACAAGCTCGAAGGATGCGACGTAAATCTCGCCAACAGCTATTTTGAGAAAATGGAGAAAGAAGCTATAGAGACGCTCACCGCAGAAGGGGTAAGAGGGGAAGATATAGTGATTCGAAGGACAGCAGACATACGTTATGTCGGCCAACACAGGGAGCTGGAAGTCGATGTCCCGTCAGGAGTTCTTGATCACGCCACATTGAATCGAGTCCGTCGCGCGTTCGACGAGAAGCACGAAAAGACGCTCCTCTTTTCCACAAAGGAAACCCCTGTGGAGTTTGTCTACCTGCGAGTAAGCGCGATTGGCAAGACTTCAAAACCAGCACTGTCGAAAGTTCCAGTCGGCGCTGCGCCTGTGGAACATGCAATCAAGTCGACAAGGCCATGCTATTTTGAAAAGTCTGGACTTGTAGAAACAACAGTGTATGATGGAAGGCGATTGCGTTTCCACAATCTGATAGATGGCCCAGCAATATTGGAAGAACCAACATTCACTGTTGTTCTCCATTCCGGCTGGAGATGCACCGTCGGAGAATACGGCGACTATGAACTTAACAAAATACGATAGATTTTTCAAATTTAGGCGCGAAAATGATTTTTTGCTCATTCTAGAGATTTCTTGAAGCTTAATCGACTATCTTCAGAGCACGTTCACTGCAGGGGATGGAAGTTAGGCTTCTGCTCCCGCCTTCAGTGATCTCGAAGGCGTTCCCCAACCATGGGTAGATATCCTGTCTCGAATACGGGCCAAGCTCGATCATCAAGACCATGCCGGGACGAGCGGTTATCTCTCCGATCGGCTCGGTTGTTGGATCGGGCCCACCAAACCCCACAAAATGTAGCGCAGGTACAAATGACTGCGCGCAAGCGCCAAGTGATCTCTCTGACTCTGCCAAAATCTTCGCGTGACTCGTGATTTCGACCAACTTTGAGCCCGGGCGCAGTCGCTTCGCTATCTTTGGAAAAAGTTCTGCGGCAAATTCGGTGATTTCAACAATTTTCCGAATAGGCTTCCCGATGCTCAACATTTGAAGAGTTTGAGCCATATAACCGCCTGTCTTTGGGCCGATCTCACTGATTATCACATCATCTCGGGAGATTCTGCGGGAGGAGTAGAGCGGATCATTCCTGAGCAACCTTGGATCGTTCGCAGGCATCCTGCCTGAGGCACCAATAAGAAACGTAGGATGCTCGCCACCGTTGGCGTAAATCATCTCGTGTATCTTTGCAAACCACTCATACTCTCTCATTCCAGCATGAGTTATTCTCGGCAACTCTTGGAAAACGTCATCGCACAATTTGGCTGATTTCCTGATGAGGTTGAGCTCCTCCAGACTTTTTACTTGCCGCATCTCTGTGAAAATGTCGGTAGCGTCCTCGATTTTAGCCCGTGGGAGCTCTCTTATGATATCCAAATAAATATCATACGGCATCCTTACGATTTCGTTGTTCCAGTAGCTTGCACCCACTAGCCCAATATGTCCTCCGGATCGGTTGAGATTTCTAATCCCATCGACCAGAATCTTCGAAGCGCTAGAAGTTGCCCTGTAGCGTATGTCTTTGATCCACGAAAGCTCTAGGTTGCTCCTCTTGGCATCCATTTGAATGATGTAGATTGGTTCTCCGGCCAATGGAAAGAGCGCGTAGCTTACGGTTGATAGATTATCTGCGTAATTTGTGATGTATCTAAGATTGCCATTCATCTCATTCCAGCGACCGGAGTATCCCGTCACTATAAGGCAATCGAGGCCTCGTTCCTCCATTTTTCTCCTGATCCGGGAGTACCTTCGTTTTCGCTCCCTCTCTGAACAACCAACGAATTCGCTTTTTTTGGAATTAATTCTCATCCTTATTCTCCAGCTATGAACGACATTTTCCTGATTAAATCATCTCAAAACGGAAATGTTTTGGAGGGAAGATCCAGTGAGTTTTCAACCCCATAAGCAATAGTCCAGCAGCATACTCAAGAAGCTCTTAATTTTCGCGTTGTTTCGATGTCAATCCCGAAAGACGTAGGGTCTATCACAACGCCATAATCAATCCTTGCTGATTCTACCGACACGATTCTCTCCATCACATCCTGCTTCACCTTTTCGAGATCTCTTTCCTTTGGGTTGCCGACGCCACCACCTCCACCCGAGGCCATGACAGCAACATCGTTAGGAAGGAATGGGACAATTCGCTTCATGATGTTGTTATTGCTAGTCCCATCATGAATTATCTGCTCCTCATTATACTTCGGTGGAGTTGCCCCCATTCTGGACGGCTTCGGGCACATCGTCTTTCCTCCATCTGTCGGTCCCGAAACTAGGAGTCCCTGACCCGCTACGTTCAGAACCTCCCATCTATTCCCGACTCCGCCCCTCCACTTTCCAGCACCGCAGTGATCTGTGGCAATCTCCCACCTTAGTGCCCTTAATGGAAAGCTGTTCTCATACAACTCAACCGATCCCTTTCTTGCAACACCAGGCTGGGTAATTCTCATTGAAGGCCATCCATCATGACCAAAGATCGCACCGCCCCCGCCCTCGCCCCAAAAGTTGGGTGCCGAGTAAGTCTTCCTTTTCATGCTATCATAGCCCACCATTTGCGGGTGCAGTGCTCGAGCAGAAACGGCTGGGATATTTTCAGGAGCCGCCTCGGCCAACGCCATCCATACCGCTTCAACGACTTGAGTGCCAAGAGACAACGGACAAGAGCCCACCGGCGCCGGGTAGCTGGGATGTACGCAAGTACCTGGCTTTGTCACGACTTCTATTGCCTCGATGACTCCCTGGTTAAAGAATGATGATATCTCTGAGGGCATCGTGGTGAGTATTGCCAAGTAGACGCGGTTTCGGGTGTCAGACAGAGGTATGTTGACAAATCCCCGAACCTCAGGATCGCTCTCGGAGAGGTCAACAATAATATCCGGCCCGTTAATGCGGACTAGTGCTCTAACCGTTACCGGCTTGTCAAAGACAGTTCCATCATCGTCGCATGATGACTCTCCATAATATTGCCCATCTGGCAGCATATCGATATTCTTCCTGATTGTCTCTCGTGTGATATCCACGAGTGTCTTTCCACATGAGAGAACATCATCTTTTCCGTAGCGGTGGACAAGGTCTTGTATCTCTCTTTCAGCAAATTTCAGAGCGGCGACAAAGGACAGGTGATCCATCTTGACGCTCTGATTCCACCTGACATTGTCTAAAATTAGATTGTAAACATCAGATTTTATTTCGCCTCTTTCGAAAATTTTCACGGGCCTTATGCGAATCCCCTCAGAATGAATGTCGTACGGGCCGGGATGATAGCCATGCGGATATGCCCCGCCAGTGTCTATCTGGTGGCCTCTTATCATTACGAAAAACAATAGCTCGCCATCGACGAATACGGGCCTATAGAAGCTCCAGTCGGGAAGATGAGTTCCACTGGCCAGGTATGGATCATTCATGATTATCAC
>JBOGRL010000287.1:0-7126 GCA_050749505.1 Nitrososphaerales archaeon | reverse complement strand
GCTGTAACTCCGTTGGGAACTGTTGGTGGGTCTGTCAATAAGACAGACAAAGTCCCCGATGATGTATCCGCTGTGGATGTCGAACCTCCGGTTGAGGCCAACATTCCAGGACTAAGGAGTGCTGCTGATATCAAGGCAATCGCTGCGATTGCGGCGATTGCTCCTGATGTCATTACGTATCGTTTGGTCGTCATGTGTTGTATTTCACGAGCATTTCTGTTGGGGCGAACTGTATTAGAAACAGAGCAATTGAACGGGTTGTTCAATGGGGTTTCGAGCCTGTTCTACTGGTAGAACGGCAAAATGAAGCGTAGTCTGGAACAGCCAGCTATTGCAATTGCTCGCTAACTGAATATCTCGAAAGGCGATATATGAGGCTAAATTGTTTCCGTCTTTACAGTCACGGTTACTTCGGCCGGAGCAACATTTTCCGCCGGCTCTCGGAGGTCCTGCTTTAAGCTATCATCGGCCCAGGCCATTTTCCTTTGGAGAGTGCCGGTGTACAGAAGCTTCCAGTCCAGTCCCACCTTGTCAGCCCAAGATTTGTAAACGCGAGGGTCGATGTAATTGCGTAGCGAAGTATTCAAATTGTAATCTTTAGTGGTTCTTGTAAGCTCAATCTGCTTTTTCATCTTCTCAATCCTTTCTTGCAATTTTGCTTTCTGCTTTTCGGTTTTTGGCAGTGATTTTTCAAGTTCCTTGAGTTTTTCTTCCTTCTTCTGGAGCGATTGCTCGAATGTCTTGGGAGGAGTCCTCTTGTGGTTTGCCCGTATGGCTGCTTCGAGGTTTGCAAGCTTCGCTTGGTAGAGCTTGTCAAACTGCGCAGCTTCCTTTTCGAACCTGCTGTGTTTTTGGAGGTAGGATTTCACAACAGTAGTAGCATGAAAAGTCCTGAAGACTTTCGCGGTAAGCCCGGGCACGGCCTTCCCGAAAAATTCGTTAACGTGCCTTGAAGTTATCCCGTCGAAGATTAAGTCATCGGATTTTTTCCCACTGCAAAATTCCTTCAAATTGTCTATGGCCGCATGGTCCTTTGGGTCAATTTCAAGCGTTTTTTGCCAGCGAACATAATCCTTCCCAAAGAAGTCGAAATCCACGGCGTTTTCCCTGAACTTGAGATGCTCCACTCGCAGAGTTGATGCGCCAACGGTATCCGCCTCATCTTCGTCCTTTTCGTCTCCGACCCTCATCGCAAGCTTGTCTATCAGAAAGCAGGCCGTTGCAATCCTGCGCGTCTTCGGATCTTTTGAACTCATCGATTTCGAGATGAACGCCCTGACCTTGTCTATTCTTTTTTCTAGTGCCCTTGCCTTATCGTATTTGCTCTTGTCGCGCATCTGCCTTATGCTTGAAGAATCGTGTAGCCAAACATACTTTACTTTGCCAGAGAGCTTGTCTGTCCAGCAGGCTATCCACATGTTGTCCGGAGCGCGTATCACCTTCCACTTGCCTGGAGGAAGCGGTGCTTTCTTGTCGAGATTCAGGATAATTTCCTCCTCGAGTATCCTCGGCTTCCAGTGGCCGCGCATCGGGTGCTCGCCCCTTCCCATGAAGAGACCCGGAGGCTCAACCACCCAGTTTGCGATCTCTGTCTTTACACCATCAACCAGAGCGTAGCCAAATTTTTCCTTGAGTTCGAGTCTTTTTTTCTTTCGCTCTGCAGCGAGGGCTTTCTTCTCCTCTTTGGTGAGCTCAACCTTTTCAGGAAGCGTTGGAAAAATTATTTCTGGTATCTTGACTCCTTTGTACTTTTCTGGAAATAATTTCAGAAAATCGGAGAGGAAGTTGGCCTGAAACACTGGATCTTCGACGTATGGAGTACCTATTTTCTTTGTCCACGCAACAGCCATCTCCTCCTGCTCGGGGGTCATGTTGATTTTATCGCCTCTGATCTGGATCACACTTGTTCTGGGGTCTGACCTGTAAGGCTCAGGAAAACAGACCCCATAGTGAACCAAAGAAGACCATTGATTTTTCTTTAACTTGGGAGAGACTGTTTCCTCCCCCCCGTCTTCTTCCTCGATTTCGTTATCTGCATCTGACAAAATGGCATTAGCTCCTAGATATGTCCACAATTTGCAATAGCAAACGTGTGCTTTGGAGAATTTCTTTCAATGATAGTCCTCACAGTCTAGCATAAAAATTGCTCGTTCTATGTCAAACTCTACAGAGTTTTCCGTCTCAAGCAATTGGAATGAACTCTTCGGGCGATTTGAAGAACTTGAGAATTGCGTGGCTCTTGCTATCCCTAAATATCTTGCCGTATTTTGTTCGGACATGTTCGATGTACTCGTCGTACTCTTGGGTATTTTTGAATGCTAGTACCTGTACGATGTCCCATTCCCCTGTTACGGACGCGTCCATGAGCACGTGTGGGCTGGATCTAAAGTCTTCAAGAGCCTTTGAGAGTAGCGCTTTGTCGAAATTACCGATTTTCAAAAAAAGCACGAAAAATGTTCCATATCCAAGGCTCGAATAGTCTACCTTTGCCCTATAGCCGTTGACTATATTGAGACGCTCGAGCCGGGCGATTCTAGATGCGACTGTCTGTCTTGTGACTCCGATCTTTTCAGAAAGCTTCTTTGTTGACCTTGACGAATCCTTAGCAAGCTCCGCCAGTATCCGCTGATCCAGCTCATCGGTGTCTTCGGTCAATCATTAACACTGTGTTGATTTTACAAGGATATTTGCATAAAAGTGTTAACCATCGCACCGCGTCATTTGACATCTGACAATGCTTAAATGAATACTCTTCTCCCCTTCGAATCTGTAGCGTGACCTTCAAGATTTGAGTAAGATAAAAGATGCGTCTCTTGCTGGCGCCGGAAGGAGAAAAATCGAATGGGCGGAATCAAGGATGCCAGTATTGATGAAGCTAAGAGCTATCCATTCCAGGAAAAAGACGCTCGACGGAGTAAAAATTGCAGGGTGCCTCCACGTCACGAAGGAAACTGCCGTCCTGGTTGAAACTTTCAGAGCAGCAGGCGCGAAAGTGTCTTGGTCGGGTTGCAATCCTCTATCTACCCAAGATGACGTTGCGGCTGCTCTGGACGCAAATGGGGTGGATATTTTTGCGTGGCGAGGGCTCTCTTCGGATGAGTATTACTGGTGCATTGAAGAAACCCTCAAGACGAAACCCGAACTGACGCTTGATGATGGCGCTGATTTGATTTTTACGGTTCATACGAAGCACACCGAGTACATCAAGGGGCTCGAAGGAGGAACCGAGGAGACGACGACAGGGATTCACAGAATCAGGTCGATGGCAAAGGATGGCAAACTGAAGTATCCCATCATCGCCGTAAACGATGCAGAAACCAAGTCTGATTTTGACAACGTGTATGGAACTGGCCAAAGTGCGATTGACGGAGTAATCAGAGCCACAAACATACTTTTCTCGGGAAAGAATGTTGTGATCTCCGGGTATGGGCACTGTGGACGCGGACTGACCTCGAGAGCTCGTGGATTTGGGGCCAACGTGATAGTCACCGAAGTCGATCCAATCAAGGCGTTGAGAGCGAGGATGGAAGGGTTCGCGGTCATGCCGATGGACGATGCCGCGGGGGTCGGAGACATATTCATCACAGCAACTGGGTGCAAGAATGTGATCACAAGGAACCACTTTTCCCAGATGAAGGACGGAGCAGTACTTGCAAACGCAGGTCACTTTAACGTCGAAGTTGCGGTTGACGATCTGGAAAAGATTGCAAAGAAGAAGAGAGAGATCCGCGCGGACAATACTGAATACACACTTGCGAATGGAAAGAAGATCTACTCACTCGCCGAGGGGAGGCTCGTCAATCTCGCCGCGGCCGAAGGCCATCCAAGCGAGGTGATGGATATGAGTTTTGCAAACCAGTTCCTGTCTATACTCAGGCTCGCAAAGGAGGGAAAAAATCTCAAACCCGGAGTGTATGGGATTCCAAGATCTCAAGACGAACAGGTAGCAAAGTTGAAGCTTGAAAGTCTTGGGATAAAAATTGACAAACTGACTCGAGATCAGGTCAAGTATCTGACCGGTTGGGAGGAGGGAACGTAGGAGTTAGGGCATTATATCGGAATGCCCCAAAGTGTTCCTAAGCTACGTAGTCAATAGCCTACTACATTGCTTTTACTTTCTCTGCTTCCTTGGCGATCGTGGCATAGTCGGGTTCTACACCAGGGTTCTCCGAGACCCACTTGTACCGCACGGTGCCGTCTTTGTCCAGAACATACACAGCCCTTTTTGATGCGGTGTATCCTTTGATCCCCGCAAAATTCTCATGAAAGTTGCCGTAGGTCTTTACGGCTTCTCGATTATAATCGCTCAGCAGAGGAAAGTTGATGTTGTTTGCCGACTTGAAAGCGTTGTTCGCAAAAGGACCGTCTACGCTGATTCCCACTACGCTTACGCCGAGCTGGTTGTACTTTGAAAGGTTATCCCTCATATTGCACATCTCCTTTGTGCAGACTCCCGTGAATGCACCCGGATAGAAAAGCAACACAGTTGGTTTGCCTCTGTAATCAGAGATCTTTGCAGGCTTTCTTTCGGAGTCCACGAGTTCTACATCTGGAGCGTTCTGGCCGACTTCTACCAAAAACAAATCACCACGGTATCGTAATTGTCCTCTAATCTTTAATGGTTTTTGGCGAGATCACAAACTCGCTGACGCAAGCGTCTTAAACACGCCAGTATTCCTCTGCTTCTCAGTTAGTGGAATGCTCAACAAAAAGTCAACAATTGACATTGAAGCTCTCCTATCCGTTCCCAGCGTGTCCTCGTTTGATACTTCAAGGGACGGAAGGTTAGTTTTCTCATCTAACAAGAGCGGGCAGTTCCAGCTTTATCTCGGGAACATTTCTCAAGAGACTGATGAAGCGCCCGGTTACGCGCAAATTACGTTCGATGCCGAGAGCAAAGTGAGCCCCAGGTTCAGTCCCGGCGGCTCGAGTTTGTTATTTGCGAGCGATTTCCAGGGGGATGAAAAATTCGACCTATACCTGCTTGATCTGAACACGAAAGAATCAAGGGATTTGACACCGAGATCTGAATACGCGATATATCCAAACGCGAATTTTTCAAAGAACGATTCGCGGAAGATATCGCTTGTCGCAAACGAGCAGGGAAAATTCGCAACTTACGTGATTGATTCCGAGTCTCTGCACTCTTCACGCGTGAGCTATCACAATCTGAGCGACAGCTATGCAACGATTTCTCCGGATTCCAGGTGGATAGCTTACTCGAGCAATGTCAGCGGGCAGGAGATGGGAATTTTCGTTTCCTCTCTGGAAAACCCTGCAAAGGGGGTCGCTAACCTGAGCGATGAAAAGGGGATCCAGGTTGACGCTGAAGGGCCTGAATGGTCTCCCGACGCAAAGCAAATTGCTTTCTTTTCTGCGTCGAAAGGTTGGTACGACGTAGGTCTCTGGATTTTTGAGACTGGCGAGATTCGCTGGCTCACGAAATCAAGCAGGGAGTACTACGAGCCGGTATTTTCAAACGGCGGAAGGAAGCTTGCATACACGGTGAACAGCGGCGGAGACATCAAGCTGGTCGTGCACAATCTTTCGGATGAAGATGGATCTGTTGTCGAGTTCAAGCACGGAATCATCAGCTCTCCCAGATTTTCATATGATGACAAGTCAATTTACTTTCTTTTCACCGGGCCGAGGAATCCTCCTGACATATGGAGCTACAGGTTTGATGACGAGAAATTTACGCAGATCACAAACAGCCTGCCGGATGAATTTGAAGTGAGCAGCTTTGTCGAGGGCGAGCAGATAATCTACCCGTCCAAGAAGGACGGGATGAGGGTTCCTGCTCTGCTATACATGCCCAATAGAAGCATTTCATCAATCCAGAATCAGACAGCGAAGAAAAAAATTACGCGGCGGATGCGAGGGAAGGACACTCGCGAACATCTTCCGGCAGTCATAGAGATCCACGGTGGACCCACTTCCCAGGCGCTAAATACCTGGACTCCTCTCGTGCAGGCGCTTGTGGCGAAGGGGTTTGTCGTTTTGAGGCCCAACTACCGCGGGAGCACTGGATACGGAAAATCCTATCGCGAAGCAAACAGGTTTGTGATGGGCGACCTGGACCTTGCTGATTGCGTGAGTGGAAGAGACTTTCTCATTGAAAGACGGCTCGCTGACCCTGCAAGGATTGCGGTCGCCGGAGGTTCATTCGGAGGATACCTGACCATGTGCTGCCTTTCAATGCATCCAGACGGCTGGGCCTGCGGCTCCGCTCTTGTCCCGTTTCTCAACTGGTTCACGGAAATCCAAAATGAAAGGGAAGACCTGCGGTTTTGGGATTTGCAAAACATGGGCGATCCGGAAAAAGACGCCAAGCGATTGCATGACGCTTCTCCTATTTTCTTTGTTGACAAAATCAGGGCGCCAGTCTTGCTGGTTGCAGGAGGAAATGACCCGAGATGTCCGCTGGAAGAGACTCTGCAGGCAAGCACAGAGCTTCAAAAACTAGGCAGGCCCGTAGAGCTTGTCTCGTACATGGATGAAGGCCATGGTTTCAGGATTACCAGGAATAAAGTGGGTGCCTACTCCAAAATCATAGATTTCCTGGAAAAATATCTGTCGAGCAAAGACTAGGCATTTCTTTTTAGAATCATCTTTGAAATGTGGCAACCTTAATCTTGGAATACACTCGACGAACGTCGAGAACGCTCCCCCGCCCTAATAGACACACATTAGCTGCCGTCTCCCCTCCCCCTAGGGGGGTCTCCTATTGATTTCATTGACTTTTTGCATGGAACAAATTGAAATGTTGCAAATGTTGTATGAGCTTGGAATATTAGGGCAGCAGCGTATTTGCTCGGAGGTTGAATTTAAGACTTTGAGAGTTCTTTTTCAAGAAGAACAACCAGAAATCGCTCAGTGCAATGAGCCGGTACTCTTTTAACTTTCTAGATCCCGCGGCGTAGTCCCATAACTCAATCTGACACGATTGTCATAGACTTTTGCCTATGATTCTCATGTATCGTCTCACTCAATCTCACTCGTTGAGACGGTGATAGATGAGCAAGAGAGATTACGTGGTTTATGAAAGAGCTTCCAAGGACGAAGACAGGCTCTTCCTTGAAGCAGCCAAGGAAGCCATCAGCGAGATCAAGGAGCCAAAGAACTG
>JBOGRL010000286.1:0-3593 GCA_050749505.1 Nitrososphaerales archaeon | reverse complement strand
GACAATCGTGTCAGATTGAGTTATGGGACTACGCCGCAAGACAATACTGATCAATAACACGATAAAGTAACCCGTTGCTTCTGTTACACTCAAAACATTATCGTCCGAAAACTGAAGATGCCAACTTTGTTCGCAAGGCATTCTTTCATTCTGTTTCACTTATCAAGAATACGGATTTCAGGATTTTGCACGGGTTACGGTTCATTACTGCTCTTGCAGTCTCCTTTTCTCGCAGCAAAAACCTCCTTTGAAAAAGAAACCTGATCTACATTATCTAGCGTTTCCGTCTGGCAAGGTACGCGGCGACCGCTGCCGCTACTACGACGATTACTACAACTATAGCTGCGAGATAGAATGTAGACACGCTGCTTCCTGAGGCTGTTGAGACTACAGTCGAGGTTACTATGGTAGTCATTGCTGACTGTCCTTCCCCTGAAGTTGTTGCTGTTGAGGGAGCTATTGACGAGGAGGAAGCCGATGAAGTCGTTCCTGCTGACTGAAGAGTTGCTAGCATGGTGACGTTTGTAGCTTCAGGCGGAATTATCATCAGATTCGGAAAAGTCGGCCAGTTTGTGAAATGTTGAGTGTTGTATCCAATAATGTCATCAGGGTATGCTACATTGATGAAGGGCAAGTACTGAGCGTTGATAGCCTGGATGTTATTGAGATACGTTTGGATTTGACTGTTATTGGCCGTTTGGTCAACGGCTGTAAGATTGCTCTGATATTCGGCTCCAACGGAGGGTGGCCAATAGACATTCTTGTGGCATCCTGGGGTGCCGATGACAGTACAATATGGTTGAGAGTCTAACCACGGGGAGGAGTAGACTGTACTAGGGGCGCTATAGAATATCATGGCGTTTTGTATGTTAAATGCGTTTGATGGAAAGTTAGCGCTTATTTGGCCTTGTTGAACTGTTTGCACATTTGTTTGTATTCCTATATTTCCAAAGTCCTGTGACATAATAGTGGAAGCAACTACATCTGGCGCCGCTCCCGAGATGGTCCAGATTGTGGCAGTGACAGCTGTTCCGTTTGGATAGTGGAGATTGCCGTCAGATCCCTTGATTAAGCCTATGGACTGCAACAGCGAAGCAGCTTTGACAGGATCGTACGTGTAGTTCTGAATGTGGGGATTGTACCATGGGAAATTAGGCGGAACTCCACCCGGATCTGCACCTCCATTAAAGCCGTAGCCCGCAAAAGCTTGTTGGACTATTGCCGAATAATTAATGGAGTATGCCAATGCTTGTCTGAACTGTGTCATGTTGTATGGGTATGAGGTCACGTTGTACTGCAAACTTGCTTGCTGCTGCGCTTTCTCATCATACAGGTGTATGTTTGGAAGATTTAGCAGTGGCGCGATGCTACCAGGAGCAACTGGCTCAGTATAATCAGTCTGTCCAGACACCAAGAACTGGGTTGCGAAAGCTGAATTCTCTACAAAATTCACATCTATTTCACAGATGGTCGGTAGCGGCTTGTAGTAAGGGTTACGCAACATAACGAGAGTGGTGCTTCCTGATGTGTAATCAGTTATATGAAAGGGACCGTCAGCCACATCTGTCCCAAACATGTTGTAAGCAGGCCCCTGTGCCGTGTCGGAAGACGGTTCTATGGCATACTCAATAAATTGTGACATCTTATCGGCTAAGTGTGCATCTGATTGATTCAACACATAGACAGCAGCACTGGTGTTGAAGGCATGCTCGCCTACGATCTCCGAATGCAGGTTAAGAAGATCATAATTGGGATTCAGCGCATAACTTGGACTGTATGTATTGAGAATATCTTGTGAAGTAACAGGTTGGCCGTTGGACCACATCAATCCTGGTTTTACATTGAACGTCCATTGGGTGTAATTGCTGTTATGCGAAATCCAGTCGGTTACCGCACGACTCCAGTCGAGACTTCCGTTGGGGAGATCTGGAAACGGGGATAAGCTCAGCTTTTGAATCCAAGCTATGTCAAAATCCGATGTCGCAGTGCTTGTCAGGTCACTGAAAGAGTTCGGAATAGGGGAGTACGTCGCGCGAAAGATATCGCTGGCTGGACAGCTGCTGGTGCTTTGCGCAGCATATGAAGCAGGGCTAGTTCTTATCAGAGCAGGAAAAAACGCTGAAAGACATAGGAAGACAATTACGAAGATCGCGGCAAAGATCCTTTTCATTTGGTTCGCCCGTTGCACCTAGAAATTTAAACATTCTGCTTCCTGCGGCTTTGGCACAATTCCCCTCATGGAACTGCCTCAACTTACCGATCAAGCGACTTGCATTTGTGTTCTAATTTTAGAACAGCGCTCCCAACTGAAGCTTTCCAACGATTAGTCTCTTCTTCACGGTTCTGTGCCAAAGCCGCTTCCTGCAGTCGATCAAAAAGGGGGGTTATTCGAGTCGAATGATGCTGAGAGTCGAATTGTCTAGCTAAGGTAGTTACACGAAATCTGCCTATTCCCTGAACAATAGAGGTAATCTGGCTAATTGCAATAGAACGAATGCATGACTAGAGATTTTTAGCTTTCATCCTTTCAAGTGCCTTTTTGATCGACTGTCCTGGTGGATGGGCGCGCTCTCCGCATGAGGATTTGCTTGTTCTTTCTACTTCCTGATATTAGATCTTTCTTGAGTTCTCGTCTACCACAGTACTTCTGGATACACCTTACTCTTACTAATGTTCGGAATCCCGCTGCTAAACTTCCTTTGTGGTGAATCGACGACAAAAAAATAGAGCGCCGAGCTCCGACGTAGCGAAAGTATTGGGAACTGGAACCGGTAAGTGCATTGAGCGGATTCGCTTTTCTATGTTGCAGCTGGCCTTCTTCTCATCATGTAGGCTGCAACGCCGCCGATTATTATTATGACTATGATTATGCCCGCGATGAGTTCTAATGTTCCGGTGTTTGTTGCTGGAGTGGTCGAGCTGCTCTGTACGGTTCTTGATGTGCCAACGGAAGTTGTTGAAGTTATCCCGTGTCCAGTTGAGCTAGTAGCAGTCGTAGTGGCGCTCGTCGCAGAGGAGGCTGCCGAAGTCAAATCCGTGTTTGATCTGGCTGTAGATGCTGGTTGAAGCGCAACAAACATTGTAACATTGAAAGCGATCACTTTGAACATAAATGAAGGCCAGTCTGTCCAGTGCTGGATGTTGTATGCCTGAATCTGATCTGGATATGCGACCATAATCAAGGGCAGATATTCTGCATTTAGACTCTCAATGTTATTGAGATAGTATTGCTGTCCAGTCACGTTGGTTGGCGGGGTAGCGTCTAGAGCTGTCAGATTGCTCTGGTATTCAGCATCTGCTGCCTCGGGGTATAACCAGTGGGGCTGTCCATCAGCGGAAGGTGTGGCCTGCCAACCATAACATCCAGGAAGTCCTAGCACGCTGCAACCCGTTTGTCCGTCTAGCCATGATGAGAAGTACACCGGACCGCTACTGGAATAGACTACCAAATTATTTTGGATGTTGAATGCGTTTGACGCATAGTCACCTTGCAGATTTTGCTGCGTCAGAGTTTGCGTCTGGACATTTAGAGGGCGTATTGAAAGTCGCTTTGTGAGTTGAGGTGTGATTCCTCAGCGGCCTCAAAGATAACT
>JBOGRL010000285.1:0-3972 GCA_050749505.1 Nitrososphaerales archaeon | reverse complement strand
GGTTTGATGACCTACCGCTAGGGAATACGATACCAAAATAATTTTCTATGCCGTCGCTCGAATCTTACTGAGCAGATCGGAAAAGTAACCTGGAAGTAAAGCTATCAGATTTCTGGTCGATCCATGGAAGACAGCTCCCACACGGCTCACCTGTAGTACGAAACTGCAAGTCTTTCCGGTGGTTTGCCTTCTCTCGAAGTCTTGACTTTGAGTATTGCATCTTCGAAGTGTTTCATCGTCACAGACGCCTCAGACGAGTGATTCTTCGCATCCTCGGGCTTCGGATAGGCGGCAACGTAATCCTGCAGAACAAGCGATACCGCAGTATTGACCACTGAAGTGATATCGGCTCCGCTGAATCCTTCCGTCACTTCGACAATTCTGTCAATGTCCAGACCTGCAACTATCTGCTTGTGTTTTGTCTGGATCTCAAGGATCTGCCTTCTCGCATTCTTGTCTGGCAGCGAAATGTAAAGCAATTTGTCGAAGCGCCCCGCCCTGAGCAGCGCAGGGTCAACCATATCGATTCTGTTGGTAGCCGCGAGTATCACGACTCCCGAAAGTGATTGTATGCCATCCATCTCGGTGAGTAACTGGCTTACGACTCTCTCTGTTACCATGCTATCACTGCCAATTCCCCTGACAGGAGCTAGCGCATCGATTTCGTCGAAGAAAATGATGCAGGGTGATGCCTGCCTTGCCCGCCTGAAAACTTCTCTTATTCCTCTCTCCGATTCGCCCACCCATTTGGATAACAGCTCCGGTCCTCTTATGCTGATGAAATTAGCTTCGCTCTCTGTTGCTACTGATTTCGCGATGAGTGTCTTTCCAGTTCCAGAAGGCCCGAAGAGTAGTATCCCCTTTGGCATACTGTAGCCAATCGTGGTGTAGAGATCTGGGTACTTCATCGGCCATTCAACAGCCTCTTGCAACTCCTTCTTGATTGCGTCCAGGCCGCCGATGTCTGCCCACCTGACATCCGGAGTTTCTATGTACACTTCCCGCATGGCCGAAGGCATGATGTCCTTGAGGGCGTTCTGAAAGTCATCGTTCGTGACATGAAGTTTGCTCAGGAATTCTGGAGTCAGCTTGTCCTCCTCAAGCTTGAGCTCGGGAAGAACGCGCCGGAGCGTTTTCATGGCTGCCTCCTTGCAAAGACCCTCCAGGTCGGCTCCGACAAAACCATGTGTAACCGATGACAGCTTTTCCAGATCAACTTCCTCGGTCAGCGGCATGTGTCTCGTATGAATTTGGAGAATCTCAAATCTTCCCTTCTTGGTGGGAACTTTGATCTCGATTTCCCTGTCGAATCTTCCGGGTCTTCTTAGGGCAGTGTCGATTGCGTTCTGGCGGTTTGTGGCCGCGATGACTATCACTTTTCCACGCGCTTCTAGACCGTCCATAAGGGCGAGCAGTTGGGAGACTACTCTCCTTTCTACTTCTCCAGTTACCTCTTCTCTCTTTGGGGCGATTGAGTCTATTTCGTCTATGAAAACAATCGTGGGAGACTTTTCTCTAGCCTCCTTGAAAATCTCCCTCAAGCGAGCTTCGCTTTCGCCGTAGAACTTGCTCATGATTTCTGGTCCCGAGATGCTGATGAAGTGAGCGTTACTTTCATTAGCTACCGCTTTTGCGAGCAAGGTCTTCCCAGTTCCAGGCGTGCCGTAGAGGAGCACACCTTTGGGAGCTTCGACACCTAATTTTTCGAATATCTCTGGATGTCTCAAGGGAAGCTCGATCATTTCTCTGACTTTTTGGATCTCATCCTTCATGCCTCCGATGTCTTCGTATGCGACTTGGGGAACCCCCCTCAGCGCCTCGCCCTTTTCCGAGATCGTAAATTTCGTCCTCTGGGTAATCAGAACCGCATCAGCCATCGGGCTCACGCCCAAGACTTGGAAGGTCAGGCGACCACCAAAGTACGGAATCATTATGTTGTCGCCTTTTGTGACTGGAACACCCTCCAGCGCATCAGCTAGGTATCTTTCATCGATCGGTGGAATTGCTTCTAGCGGTGCAACCACGACCTTTTCAGCCGGCGGCGCTTTGATCTTCTTTACGGACACGGTGTCGCCAATTGCGACACCCGAATTGTTCCTGATTAGCCCGTCAATCCTGACGACTCCGCGCCCTTCATCTGAGGGGTACAATGGGAGACATTTGCCAACGGTTCTTCGCTTACCCTTTATCTCGACCGCGTCGCCGGTTGAAGCGTCAAGGGAGTCCATTGCATCGTAATCTAGTCTGACGACGCCTCTGCCCACGTCCCGCGTATAGGCCTCGAGGACCTTCAAAGTAACTTCTTGTTGATTCAACTGAAACAGAATTCCCGGGCGCGTGTGATTTATCTTATCCTGTATTACTGTCTTTCACGACTTCCAATCCAGAGGTTCCGGATTCTAAGCCGGCCGCTCTTTCGGGCAAGCTATGAATAAGTCCTGTCCTGACTGCATATCGAAAGGTGTCAAGACGCAGATAAATACAACTACAATCACTCAATTGTCAAAGTTTGGAAGTCAAAACCAATATCTCAATCCAAAAGCGGACCGACCGAGTAAGACTAGTTGCATCGTTACCCGATATGGGGCATGTTGGCGGGCTTGTAACCCAGTTTCTGGTTGAGCATCTTAAGCTAAAGTCATTCGCTGAGATTATATCGTTCGACAAACCCTTCGTTCTTTGCGAGGATGGATTGATCTCAGAGATACCGTCCACCTACAAGTTGAATTACTCTGACAAAGCAAAAACGGTTTTCATGTCGGGCGACTCTCAGCCACAGGATCCCAAAACAGCTCTACGAACTCTGTAACAAGGTTCTTGAATTTGCTTCCGAAGTAGACGAAATAGAAAGAGTCTACACCTGCGGATGCGTCGAATCGTGAATCTTCATCCATCCAACGCCCTAAGGAAGCTGTCTGCTACCCTACAAATCTTCCTCGCTTTGCTGAACTCCTTCTTGCAATCTTCAGAGCAAACTGTATAGTGATAGTTCAACTCTATGCCCTGACCCGGTCTTATCTCTTTGCCGCAGTTAACGCAATACTTTCTTCTTATTTTGTTCGTATTCCTGCTTGAGTTCAGGAGAGTTGACCGGAGATGACAAGTGATCCTAGTTGTGGTGGGACGGGGGATACCCCTAATATATTCCAACGTTAGAGGCGTTAGTTCTAACGTTAGTTCAAAAGGTCCTCAGCATTGGTGGTAGCTGTTGATGTCAAGTTTGTGGCTCTGGTTCGTCTCAGCGAGACAGGAGATGGATTGACGAATGGTCATCATTTATCCCAAACTCCTATGCAAACGCAAACAATGGAACGTAGGAATCGTTTTTGACGTGCCAGACTAGTCGTGTGTAACCTATAAGCGAGCCAGCACCTATCCTCGATTGATGTCCACTTTACTCTCGGAACAAGACGCGAAAATACTGCAAAATCTTTTGCTACCCGCGCTGAAATAGCTGCTCGGCTATTATCAGAGAAGTTAGGAATTTCTCCGAGCGCCACCCAACCTATGCCTAAAGAATTGGAAGAGGAGTTTTTGGGAATTATGTATTCATCGGTATTGGAGAGCTATGGCTGGAGGCAAATAGAATTCTTGATTTCAACTGGGGAAGGAAGAACGATGGACATAGCACACGAGCTGCTGAAGCGTGATGAGGTTGCTTACGTCGCAAGAACAATAGGGCAATTTACTATCGATCTGAAAGCAGAGATGTTTATTCAAAGTAGTGCAGACCTGATCAACCTAATCGAAGAGGTGAAGACTCTCAGGGGAGTCAAGGAACTAATTTGGAGTGAGGTTATAGAAGTCGTAGCCAGAAAGGGCTGTGGGACAATGACATCCGTTCCCTATGAATCCACCCTAGCGAGTCGCTTTAATAGGGTCTATTTGAATTTCTTTTAGGTTTCAAGATTCCGGCCTCTTTTGACATCTCCTGAAGAAAGCTGCTGCCACGACGCCTTTCTTGACGGCGAT
>JBOGRL010000284.1:0-4638 GCA_050749505.1 Nitrososphaerales archaeon | reverse complement strand
GGGATACTCTTTGCCCTGTCAATGAGAGTGACGACACTTATGCGCCAGCGACAATGTGGAGCACTCCAAGAACAGAGTTTTTGGATCTAGGAAAGTCAAAGGTTGAGCCAGATGACAAGACAAACTTCATTTTCTTGTATTATCACAGCTTCTTCCGATTCGTTTTTCTAAGCATTCAGACCATGAATATCTCTGAAGAACTGAAAAAGAAGAAGGATTCTTAGTTTGACGACATGCCCGAGATGCGGAGCGCCTCTGGAGGCTAGCTCTAATTATTGCAGCTCATGTGGATTGACAATTCAGCCGTCTGCCGGAAGCCAGAGGGCATGCCACTTTTGCTCAAAGCCGCTGATCGGAGAGGACGCATACTATTTCCATTGCAAGTATTGTGATCATGATTTTTGCTCTGAGCACCGCCTGCCAGAGAGCCATCTTTGCGTGAGCAATCCAGTAAGAAGGAGCGTTCCATCCAACAGCTCGATGCCTTACTACACGACTGGTGGCGGATATTACTCGAGCACCGGCCGCAGTTCAAATCGCGGAGGATTCACGATAAACATCTCCCACATGGGCAGAAACCTTGCCATCCTGATCGCGGCAGGTCTAGTTCTGGGATTCATTTTTTCGCTCATTCCATTCGACGGAGTTACCTTGGTCGTTTTTCTTGTACAATACAACGCTCTGGTGTATACCGGCTGGTATCTGCCGATTCTGACTTCGATCATAATAGTGTATCCAGGGTCCTCTGGCCTGCTTGATGTGTTCTTCAACGCTATTGCGGTTGTGTGGCTCGATCGTCTTCTTTCTTCTACGTATTCTCCAAGGCAGTATTACTCCATCTTTGCACTTACGGGAGTTGGGGGAAACCTTCTGAGCCTGCTCTATGGGCCGGACGTAATCAGCTTTGGCGCTTCGGGCGGGATATTTGGACTAATTGCCGGGGCTGTGATGGCTGACTATGCTCTAAACAGAAAGATCAACGGGACTCTCATAGCGTGGTTTGTATTCATTTTCGTCATCAGCGGCTATTCTGGCGGTGTCTCCGGCGGCGTCGATCTGCTTGCCCACCTCGGTGGCGCCGTCGTTGGATTGCCCGCAGGATACATCGTCGGAAGATCAAGAAGAAACGCTAGATTCGGCTGATCCAAAGCAAGTCAGGTGATTCGAGTTCTGTACTCGGTCAAGTCGTTTCATATTCTATCAGTATGGTGTGACCCGTCTCATACGGGTAGTTTCCTCCGTTCCAGTATGGGGCTCCAGCACTCGGAAAGCAAGGTGGAACATTCTGGTTTGTCGAGCTGCAATAGTCGTACTGGTTTAGCACTAAAGAACCGTACTGCGAACTGGACGCGCCATCAACGAGCAAAACAAGCTTGTGAGTCGAGTCAATCTTGTATCCCAGAATATCGGTTGAGTTGAGCACGATCGGGTGGTTTACCCCACCGATTGATAGATTGCCGTATGTAACCTTCCATATGTCAAAGAAATCGCCAAGAGTATAGTTGATGTTGGTCGCAGATTCGACATGGATTATTCCGGAATCATCATGAGTGTGCATGGGCTCAAAACAAGAGCCACCGGTTGCGATCTTTTCATTGTTCGCGTTTTCAAATACCGGGTTCACGATTCCAACAGCCGCAGGAATCGTGATGTTCTGGCCGTTGATCACAATCCTTAGCCAGATATGTATGTGAAAGGTGAGCTGTTCGCTCCCAAGACATGCAAAGGGATAGAGGGAAGTGGTGATTTGTTCAGTAGAGGATGTGTCGGGAGATCTCGAATTTACATACGCTAGTCCGATTATCAAGACTATCACTACGATTGCAGGAATGAGGTACTTCCAGGGGATCTTTCCCTTCTGCTGCGCTTTCCTTCTTCGTCTTGCACTGATGTCCTGGGACTTTTTCTGGCTCAACCCGAAGCGAGCATGAACCATCGCCTCTTAGCGTTGTCGGTCTCACTCTCCGAAACATGTAAAGATGTCATCCCTCGCTTTTTGGCTAGCAAAGCCCTCGATGAATTCAACGCGAGATAGCATTTTCACTTCAAGGCCGGTGAAAGCAAGAAGGTCAATGAAGCAGAGCAGAAGACTGAGCTTCCTGTTTTACGAAGCGCTCTACGGCCCGCTAGTTTTCCTCAAAGCAATTTACCGCCAGGTAATGCTCCTTTTCTTCATGTTTGTGTGGGGGGCCGTCATTTTCACCTACTATACCCCACCCGGCGGAGTACCTCTTCCCCCGCTGAGCGCTTTCTTGGCATCAGTCTCCACAATCACTACAATAGGGCTGTACGTTCCGAATGGCGGGAACTTTTCCACGCTACCTCAACTCGAGGCAGCTTTCTTAATTATAATGATAATCGCATCAGTGGGCGCGGGCGCATCGATAGTGCAAGGAACGGTAAGTACAATGCTGAGTGGAGAACTCGCAAAGGGAGAAGCTGAAAAGAAATTGATAATGAGGTTAAAGCAACACGTCATCGTATTCGGGTACACTCACCTTGGCAGGTACGTCGTAGAAAAGCTGGACGATCTGGAGTTTGATTATGTCGTACTCACAAAGGATCCGAACCTCTACCACGAATTGTTGAGCAAGGAGGTGTTTGCAGTGTTGGAGTATGCAACGCAGCCGATTACTGCGTTAAGGCAAGCAGGGATCGAAAGGGCATCTGTCATAGTGGTGGCTCATGAGAACGACTCTGACAACATGCTCCTGATCTTGAGCGCTAGAAAAGTGCGCCCAGATATCAGGATAATCAGCGTAGTTCACGATCACAGCCTCGTAGAGACAGCAAGAAATGCTGGTGCTGACATGGTGATTCCGGCGTCCGTAACAGTGGGCCACCTGCTCGCTCTGTCCGCGGTGACGAAGGATCTCGTTGGTGTCGTATTTTCCGAAAAAATAGGAACAAAGGAAATAGCGCAATTTTCAATCTTCAAATCCTCTCCACTGGTCGGAAAAGGAATGCAGGAAGTATCAAAATACGCAACTGTGATCGGGGTCGTGCGAAATGATCAAGTGGTGCAAAACGTTTTTGACCCAGCCTTTTCACTGAAAGAAAACGACACGCTGCTCGTTTTAGGCGATCCCAGCAATCTGTCGACTCTTGAAGAAGAGGCAAAAGCTATCTAGGAAGAATTTATAAGATCTGCGAGTTCTGAGATCGAGACTGGCTTTACAAGGAAAGCCTTTGCGCCTGCATCCATCGCTTTGTGGTTGGAAGAAGAGTCTTCGCTCACAAAGATCATCACGATCTCGGGATATTTAGCGTGTATTATCTCACAGGCGTCGACGCCTGACATTCTAGGCATTCGCTCATCCAATAGTATGACATCCGGCTTTGGGTCAAACGAGTCTATCCTCTCTACAATTTCCGTCCCGTCAGACATCGCGGCGAGGATTTCAAATCCCTTTAGATCGAGCGCTCTCTTGTAAACAGTTCTTACGAGTATGGCGTCATCGACCAAAACTAGCCTCTTATTGTGGCTTCTTGCGATAATCGCGGGCTGATGATCAAACCTGCTATCCGCACGAATCGATCTCTTTTTGCGATTTGGATTTTCGACTGTCGAGTAGCCGCCGTTGCTTGGCAGCTCTGCGTATAGGAGGCGAAGCTTCAACTCTAGATCACTATATTATCGTAATCATATCAACTGAGCCGAGTGCGTGCAAGATAGACATTCCTAGACCCGAACCCTTTTTTCCTTGAAGTATACCGATCGAAAATCGAGGCATTTTGCTCTTTTGAAAGTCCGATGCCACAATCTGCGATTGAAATTTGCCAGAAAGATTCCCCCTCTTCTCCTATAGCGATGTCGATGGGCACAATTTTTTCTCGTGTAAATTTGACCGCGTTTGCGAGGAGTTCACAAATGCTTCATCAAGCATATCGTCTGCGAGCACCATGATCTCCGATTGTCCCCGTGCTTGAGAATGTGCCTTGTCTCCTTGATTTCCTTTGCCGCGTATGCTTTCCTTACGAGAAGTAGTGATCTGTCGATTGAGTAGATCAGATCGACGGAGTGGAGTTTTGGCTTGCCCTCGGAAAGAATTCTCCCAAGCTTTTGCGCTTTTGCGACGAGCTGAGTTGAGCCATCGATCGATTGGAGTAGCGTACTAGCGACGTCTTGAAATTTTTCATCGCCCCTGAGGCGTTCATCCGGCAACTCGGCGCTCATCTTCGCAACTTGGTTACAGTTTCTGATGTCGTGAGTTAGTATATCCTGCAGCAGCAGCGATTGATGTCTAGCCCGCTCTTCTCTCACGACGTTTTGGCTCACGGAGTAAAGGGCAAAGGCAATTATCCCAACAGCGAGAATGGAGAAAAAGTATACTGCGTCAAGCCGCTCCCCGGCAAGTTGATTCGCGGCTACCTGTTCTTGGGTCCGCAAACTATCAATGTGATCCTTCATCCCAGCTATGAGAGCGCGAATTTTGTCCATGTACACTTTCCGATGTTGCTGTAGACAACAGCTTGGGCAGCAGTGAAACCCTGCGACTTTGCCAACTCGATTTTCTGACTAAGCTCAGTCAATTTCTCGCTGATCAGTGGCTGCAGTTGTTCATAGCCAAAGGTCAGATTTTGGTCTCCGAGGATGAGACTCTTTATAGCAGAGTCCGTCTCGTTCATTGAAGTTAG